>JACCZH010000109.1 GCA_013696045.1 Chloroflexia bacterium | reverse complement strand
GATCCGCAAATAATTCTCGCCCAGGATCTTGCTCACATCCTCGTCGCTGTAGCCGCGGGCCTGGAGCTTATCGATCAGGTTGGTGATCTCGGTGTAGTTGGAGAAGCCGTCGAGGGCGCGGCGTGGGGAGCGGACGTCGGTGGTGATGTGCTTGCCGTAGTCCGCGCCGACGGCGGGCCATGCTGGCTCGCCCCATGGGTCGTGGTCGTGGTCCGGATAGGTGCCGAGCGACATATCGGTGCCGATGCCGATGTGGTCGGCGCTGCCGGTGAGCTGGGCGATGTAGTCGATGTGGTCCACAAAATCGTCGGCCGTCGGCCAGTGGGTGGTGCCGGGTTTCATGACCAGCGGTCCCCAGGGTGCGAGGCCGATCAGGCCACCCTTCGCGACACACGCCTTGATCTGGTCGTCGTCGATGTTGCGCGGGCTGGGCACCAGGCCGTTGGGGTTGGAGTGGCTGAAGACGACCGGCTGGCTGCTACGCTCGATGATCTGCAGGGTAGCCTGTTTGCCGGTGTGGGTGCAGTCGAGCAGGATGCCGACGCGATTGCATTCCTCGACGACCAGCTCCCCAAAGCGAGTGAGCCCACTGCTGGTGCGGTCCAGCGCGCCATCGCAGATCAGATTGGTCTGGTTATAGGCCAGCAGCATCATCCTCAGCCCGAGCCGCTGAAATGCTTCGACGCGGTGGAGCTTGTTACCGATAAAATCTCCGCCCTGGGCGGTAATGATGAAGGCGGCCTTGTTCTCAGCCTTGGCACGGCGAATGTCGTCTGCCGTTTCGGCGACGAGCACGTTGTCGTATTTACGGGCCACGAGATGCCAGAACATTCCCTCCTCAAGCGCCTGCTCGGCGGTTGCGTGCGGCCGCCAGGCGGTCACGGCATAGGCGGTGACACCATGCCGGTGGGCGTTGGCGAAATCGGCGTCCGGCCAGGCCTGCATGCAGGAATCGACGAAGATGTAGGGGTGATCGTTCTCCAGAAAGGGGTGGAACCCTTTGTTCTTCTCATTAAAAAGTGTCGTTGCCATCTGACCGCTCCCATCATTTCAATCCACGTTGTGCTGTGGCAGGCAGTCTCGCAGATTGGCCGTGGGTTGCCAAGAGAGGCTTCACCCCAGGCGCGGTGCTTGCCCTTAGAATGAGAGGAATGGCCGAAACATTCACGAACTGGAAGGTGAGGCACGATGACCCGTGCTCGGACGCAGTTTCTCATCCTGGTTATTTACTCCTTGTTTGGAACTGTGGCGCTCTTTACGCCGGGCTTTATTTTCGACGCGCTCGGCACGTCAGCGTTTGACCGCAGTCCAGCTGCCTTGCTTCTGATGCGCGTGTTTGGGGCTGCCAGTCTGGGGGTGGCACTGGCGCTCTTCTTCTTCATTGCTGATGTCACCTCCGGCCGGCGGATGATGCGGGCAGCGGCCGCCCTGGAAATCGGCGTGATTGCCGCCGCCATCCTGTCGCTCGGAGCGGATGATCTCGACACACGCGCCGGTCTGGTCATTTTTATTTCGGCGGGAGCACTGGCGCTGCTCAACCTCTTCGGTGGCTTCCTGGCGCCGGTGCAGATCGAGAAAGAAAAAGAACCGGACGAAAGTTAGAGAGTCAAACAGGCATCGACAAGGGTAGAATTGCCGATAGTGATACCTGTTCCAGCCGTGGAGAGGCACTGTGATGCCTTCTGATCAACGCAGCGGGCGCTCGGAAACCCTCAGAATCTATCTGTTGGGTGAATTTCGGATGGAGCTTGGCTCTCGCGCGGTTGACGAGTCCAGCTGGAGGCTGCGTAAGGCTCGATCCCTGGTGAAGATCCTGGCGCTGACACCGGAGCGACGGTTGCATCGTGAACAGATGATAGAGCTGCTCTGGCCTGGGATGGACGCTGCCGCTGGATTGCGTGGCCTGAACCAGGCTCTGCACGCTGCGCGCCGCGCACTGCTGGGGGTTTATGACAGTGGTATGGATCCCAACGACGTTATCCGTCACCATCACCAGGTGCTCTCCCTGTTACCGCTAGGCCCGCTCTGGATCGATGTCGAGGCGTTCGAGTCGCGGGCAATCGAAGCCAGCCACACTGGTGACAGCCGGCTCTTCGATGAGGCGATGGATCTGTATCATGATGATCTGCTCACCGAAGACCAATATGAAGACTGGGTGGCCGACCGCCGGATGGCGTTAAACGGTCTGTATCTGAGCCTGCTGGCCGAATTTGCCAACCGCTTTGAGGCACGGGGTGAGTTACCCCGCGCGATGGACGCACTGCGCGAGATCATTGTGGCCGATCCAGCTAATGAAGATGCCCACGCCAGTTTGATGAAGCTGTACGCGCTTACCGGTCGCCGGCAGCACGCTATTCAGCAATATCACCAGCTGCGCGACATGCTTGCCAGGGAGTTTGAGCTCGATCCCGCTCCTACCACTGTCGAATTGCACCAGTACATCGTCGAAGGCCGTTTCCCTGCCGTTGAGCCGGCGGTTGATTTCGAAGAACCCAGCGCCCAGGCAGAGAGTGAGCTGGAGCCGGACTCCGCTTTCTTCGGGCGTGATGCCGATCTGGAAGCTCTGAAGAGCGCGGTTGCGGATGGGCTTGCAGGCCATGGCCGGATTGTCATGCTATCCGGGGAGGCAGGCATCGGCAAGACGACTCTGGCGGAGACCGTGGCGCGACTGGTGGAGCGCAGCCAGACAACAGCGGTGTACTGGGGACGCTGCTATCAGGATGAAGGCGCGCCGGCGTATTGGCCCTGGGTGCAGATTATGCGCGCCTATCTCAACGGTCACAATGACGACACGCTCCGTTCAGCGCTGGGCCGCCAGGCGTCCGACATTGCTCAGGTTCTTCCGGAGG
>JACCZH010000105.1 GCA_013696045.1 Chloroflexia bacterium | reverse complement strand
GTATTACAGCGAAGTTGCGCTTACCTACGCGGGCGAGGCCGCCGCGGGCATCGCCTTCCTGGCCTTCGCGCATCGCGGGCTGAAACAGCTTTCCGCGCGCGATCTCGTTATCGCGGCAGTGCTGTTGAGCGTTCTTGGATCGCTTCGACAGAGTGCAATGCTCTTTCTCATTCCAGTGTGGCTCTACGCAGCCTGGCAATTTCCCTGGAGAGTGCGTATCGGTTCCTCGGCGGCGCTCGGGGCAATCTCGCTGCTCTGGGTCGTGCCGCTGCTCTGGCTTTCCGGCGGTCTAGACAACTATTTGGAGGAGTCGCGCGCGCTAGCCAACGTTATCGGGGCATCGGCGCTGTCGCTGAATGTCACGGGTTTGCAGATGAACGTCACTTACGTGGTGGCCGGCATTCTGATTGGGGCCAATGTCGGCTTACTCATCGTGGTGGCTGCTCGCCTCGCCGGCGTCCGGCCGTTGAAAGTGCTGGACCGCAAGGACAAACTGTTCTTCCTGCTGTGGGTGCTGCCTGCAATGGTTACGTTCATCCTGGGGCACACCGGCCAGCTTGGATACATTTTGTTGCTACTGCCCGCGCTTTTCCTGTTGGTGGGCGTTTCGCTTGAGGGACTTAGCCGTATAACCGAGCCAGCAAGGCTCAATCTGCGCCGCCCGCTACTTGTCATCAGCGTGACGCTGTTTGCGGCCGCGAGTGCGTTCGGGTTTCTGGCTCTGCCTGGCGCGGCGTACACCCACTTTCAGTCGCGAGACACGACGTCGGAATCGAACACAGCCCGGCACCTACGCCAGTATGACCTGAAAACGAGTGATGCCCACTGGGAGGGACTGGCACACCTTATCGGCCGTTACGACCCCAGGACGACCGTCGTCTTAACCACGGTTGGCGGGCCACGCATAAGCGGCAGCTTCCGGCATGTCTCATACCTGCTGCCTGAATATCGCGTCTATGGGTTGGGCATGGATACGGATGGCTCGTTTGGCTACATGTTCACGGCGCAACATGGGCGCTCGGACTATAGCGTTGAGGGTCTGGCATCCGCTGCGCCATGGTTACCGTTCGGCCACAACACCTTGCGGGTGATCATTCCCGATTCGGAAATCCTCTCCCGTCTCGACCCGCGCATCGCGCGTCAGAATGTCACGCTACCCAGCGGCGCCAATGTGGTGATCGCATTCATCCCCAGCGGGACGGCATTTACTTTTTACGACCTTCAGGATCCAGATGAATAGCGGCCTGCGCCAGGATTAAGCCGTCTCAACAATCTCTGCGCCACGCTGCCGCGCCCGGAAACGGTCAACCTTGGCGCGGTTGCCACAGGTTTGCATGTTGCACCAGCGCCGGCTGCGGTTGCGGCTCTCATCAAAGAAGAGCCATTCGCAATCGTGAGCGGCGCACTCGCGCACCCTGCCACCTTCGGAGGACGTCAGTAGCTCGGCAGCCGATTGCACGATGGGCCAGAGCGGACGACGCAGGTTCGTCCCTGGCAGCCAGCCCCACTCGATCGCGTCCGATACCCGGTCTAACTCCACGTTGCCCAGAGCGGCGCGCAGTTCGCCATTCAGCGCCTGGAGGTCAGCGCCGTCCGGCTGGCATTCCGCAGCGACCGCCGAAAAGATCCGATAGAGCAGCTCGCGAAGGATAATGGCCTCCGACACAACCGCGGCTGCGTCAACCGGACGCGAGAAAGCCAGAGCGGTCAGTCGCCGTGCCTCGGGTTCCTGAAGCGTCTCGGCTTGCACGGCGAACGCGACCAGATCCGCGTACTCGTGCAACAGCTCCGTGGGTCGCTCGCCGCCACGATCATCAAGCGTGTTTACAAACGCCAGGCAATCCACCCCAGCGTCCAGATCGAATGTTTTCGTTACTTGCATGTATCCTTGTTTCCGTCGACCACAGTTCGTAACTCTCTATTAGAGGATAGCAAGTTACAACACGTTCTGTCAAGCATTAATTTCGGAGAGGGCCGCTACGCGCGACAACCCCCGGCCCTGGAGCCGGAGGTTGTCACGTCTATATCCCGCTGGTTGATGTTGACGCTGGGGCTTACTTGCCCACTGGACGGTCGGAAGAATGCTCGACATCGCCACGCCAAGATCCGGTCTCAACACCACGCTCTTCAATGAACTTCTTGAAGTTCTCAAGGTCGCCCTCGACACGACGGTCAAATACGCCCAGCATATCGCCGATTTTCTCAGTCATCTTCTCGGGCTCATACCCCATCTGCAAGGTCACGCGCGTCGTCATGTCGTCAATATGATGGAACGTTACGACGCCAGCGTTATGTGAACCACTGGTGCTGCGCCAGGCAACCCGCTTGTCCGGGGTCTGCTCGGTAATCTCGGCGTCCCATTCTTCGTCTTTTCCACCGATGGCTGCATGCCAGTGAATATGTGTGTCGTCAAGTTGGCGGACTTCCTTGATTCCATCCATGAACTTCGGGAATTCTTCAAACTGAGTCCACTGATTGTAGGCAGTTCGGACAGGAACCTTCACTTCTACGCTTTTCTCGATGGTCTCCATGCCACTTCCTTCCATATCTTCGTCGTCCAACCAGTCGCGAAATCATCTGCAAAGCGCCTGGTGGTTGATCCGATCCCTGGGGGCGAGCGACGTAACGTGAACATTCACTGTCACCGCCGCGTTCTTGGATCAGCCATACTACCTCCCAGTATAAAAGCATGTGCGACCCCATACAGGCACAAGCAGGGCACAAAAAAGGTTACAGATTTGTCGCAATGCGGGCCGGCAAGAAACGCCCGTCGCAACCTTTACGGCGCTAATCCCGTCTGAAACTCACCGGCAGAATTGAACTGGAGCACCTGATATTCACCAGCGTCGGTGACGTAAACGTTGCCCTGAGCGTCTATCGCCAACCCGGCTGGGCGGCTGAACTGCCCGACCCAGGAGAGATCCCAGCTGCCGGATTGCGCGCCACCGGAATCATAGATTTGTACGCGCCTGTTGCTGGAGTCCGCCACATACACCCGTTCCTGAGCATCAATTGCAACACCGTACGGCAGGGAGAGA
>JACCZH010000093.1 GCA_013696045.1 Chloroflexia bacterium | reverse complement strand
CCCCAGCAGGTGCTTGGCGTATTCACCCCATCGTACATTCATAACGATGAACATCAATGTACATTTGTGCAACTCTGGACTGTGGGCTTTGAAGGCGTCACGGCGGCGCTTGCGTAGCTCCGTGACGGCCGCCATGTCGACTTCGTCGAACGTGGTGAGCATCGCAGCGGAATGCTGTGACTCGGCCAAGCGTGCCGCGATGGTCCGTCTCGTGCGGCTCTTCTCGTACCTTACTTGGGCACGACCTGGATAAACGAATGACGGGCAGATTGGTGCGCTAAAGAAAAGTCCCCTCTCCCACGCATGGAAGAGGGGACTGGGCGGGGACATGTTACCCCTCGATCAGCAGCGTTTCAGGGTCTTCAATAAGCTCTTTGATGCGGACGAGGAACTGGACGGCCTCGCGGCCATCGACGATACGATGGTCGTAGGAGAGTGCCAGGTACATCATCGGCTTGATGACGACCTCGCCATTAACGGCGATGGGGCGCTCCTGGATCGTGTGCATACCCAGGATGCCAACTTGCGGCGTATTGAGAATTGGGGTTGAGAGCAGCGAGCCAAAGATGCCGCCGTTGGTGATGGTGAAGGTGCCGCCGGTCAGCTCGGGAATGGTCAGCTTGCCGTCACGGGCGCGGGTTGCCAGATCGCCGATCTCGCGCTCGATCTCGGCGAAATTCTTACGGTCGGCGTCACGCAGGACTGGAACAACCAGACCATCGTCAACACCCACCGCGATGCCGATGTCGTAGTACTCCTTCAGCACGATTTCGTCGCCCTGAATCTCGGCGTTTACCTGTGGAAAGGACTTCAGCGCGCCGATGCTGGCCTTGGTGAAGAAGGACATGAAGCCCAGGCTGACGCCGTGGCGCTCCTTGAAGGCGTCGCGGCGGCGCTTGCGCAGCTCCATGATGGCCGACATATCGACTTCATTGAACGTGGTCAGCATCGCGGCGGTTTGCTGTGCTTCTACCAGCCGGGAGGCGATCGTCTGCCGGCGGCGGCTCATGCGAACGCGCTTCTCGCGTCCGTCGGCCGGTGCAGGGGTTGCAGCCGGGGGCTGTTGGGCGGACGCGCCGTTGGTTGTCGTTGGCGCGGGAGCCTGTGCTGCCGGCTGGCTGCCGGCAATATCTTGCGGACGGATTCTGCCGCCGGGACCGCCGCCGGTGACGGTGGAGAGATCGACCGAGCGTTCGGTGGCCATCCGGCGCGCGGCGGGATTGGCGCGTTGCCCGGACGAACTACTGGCTGGTTCCGCTGCGGCTGCCACGGGCTCTGGAGCGGCAGCAGTCTTTGCCTCGGGCGTCGCAACTTCCGGAGCCTCTGAGGCGGCCGCGCCCTCGGTAATTGTGCCCAGCACCTGCCCGACCTCGACGGTGTCGCCCTCCTGGCTGGCGTGCGCCTCCAGCACACCGGCCTGTTCGGCCGGCACTTCGACATTGACCTTGTCGGTCTCCAGCTCAACTACCGGCTCATTACGGGCGACTTGTTCGCCTGGTTGTTTGAGCCATTTGACAATCACCGCGTCAACGATGGACTCACCCAGCGTCGGAACACGAATTTCTAGCGCCATCGTTTACTCCAAAGTGCGGTCGCGGCTAATCATCAGAAACACTTAACTCCATTGCCCGTACTTCAGCGAAGGCAGCGGCGACGATACGGGTCTGTTCACGCTGGTGGTCGTCGTTGGAACCCTCGGCTGGGCTGGCCCGCTCGCGGCGGCCGATGTAGCGCACCGGCAGCTCGCCGCCAAGCAGTTCACGAAGCCTCGGCTCGATAAAGCGCCAGACTCCCATGTTCTGGGGCTCTTCCTGAAGCCATACTACCTCGGTCAAGTTCGGGTAGGACTCAACAATAGTGCGCAGTTGGTTGTGCGGGAATGGGTAGAGCTCCTCAACTCGCGCGACCGCGACCTCTCTGGTTTCGGCGAAGGCATCGCTGGTGGAGAGGTCCACATGGACCTTGCCGCTACAGAGAACGAGCCGCTGCGCCTCGTCGCGCCGGCTCTCGGCGCTGGAGTCGTCGATGACCTCCTGAAACCCTCCCTCGGCCAGATCAGAGAGGCTTGAGAGGGCTTTCGGGTGTCGCAACAAACTCTTGGGGGTCATGACGATGAGCGGGCGGGGGTCTGTGTGGAGAAGCGCGGCCTGGCGACGGAGAAGGTGGAAATACTGAGCGGCGGATGTGCAATTGACGACGCGGATATTGTTGTTGGCAGCCATTTGCAAAAAGCGTTCCAGCCGCGCGCTGGAATGCTCTGGGCCCTGGCCTTCATAGCCATGCGGCAGCAGAAGCACCAGCGCCGAGCGCTGCCGCCACTTGGCTTCGCCCGGAATGATGAATTGGTCGATGATGACCTGAGCGGAGTTGACGAAATCGCCGAACTGCGCTTCCCAGAGCACCAGGGTATCTGGCGCGGCTACGGTATAGCCATACTCGAAGCCAAGCACGCCGGTCTCTGAGAGCGGGCTGTTGAATACCGCGAACGATGCCTCGGAACCGGGGATGGAGTGCAGAATCGTCACGTCGTCGCCGGTTTCGGGATCGTGCAGCACGAGGTGGCGCTGACTAAACGTGCCACGCTCAGAATCCTGGCCGGTGAGCCTGATCGGGACACCCTCTGCAAGGATGCTTGCAAATGCCAGCGACTCAGCGTGCGCCCAGTCGATCCCCGGATCGCGGTCGAGGGCGCCACGGCGGCGTTCCAGCTGGCGCTTCAGCTTGGCGTTCAGGGTGAAGCTGTCGGGAAAGGTGTGCAGCGCGTCGTTGAAGAGCCGCAGCTCATCTTCCCCGGCCGCGGTCAATGTGCCGTCGTTGAACGCGCCATCGCGCAAACCATTTGTCGCCGCGCCGTCTGGCTCATAGGTACTCTCGCGGATCGTTTGCAGCTCGTCGAGCTGGGCGCTGAGCAAGCGTTCGCCCTCACCCTCGGGAATAACTCCCTGAGCTTCAAGCGTGCCGGCCCAGATGGCCCGGGCTGTCTCGTGAGCGGTGATCTCGGCGTACATTTTGGGTTGGGTGAACGATGGCTCGTCGCCCTCGTTGTGTCCCCAGCGCCGGTACCCAATCAGATCGATCAGAAAGTCGCGATGGAACTGCTCGCGATAGGCGAGCGCCAGCCGGGCGACCGCCAGACACGCTTCGGGATCGTCGGCATTGACATGGACAATCGGGATCTCAAAGCCCTTGGCCAGATCGCTGGCGTAGAGGGTTGAGCGCGCATCTTGCCAGTCGGTGGTGAAGCCGACCTGGTTGTTGACGATGATGTGAATCGTGCCGCCGGTGCTGTAGCCGGGCAGCCGCGAGAGATTCAACGTTTCGGCAACCACGCCCTGTCCGGGGAAGGCTGCGTCACCGTGCAACACGACCGGTAGCGCCACGCTTTCGTTTTGTTCGGGAGCGCCGGGCAGGTTGCGCTTGTCCTGCAGAGCGCGAGTCATGCCTTCAAGCACTGGATTGACGAACTCCAGATGGCTGGGGTTTGGCGCCATAACCACCGGAAGCGGGTGCATCTCGCCGTTGCCGGTCTGCCGCCAGCCGAGATGATATTTCACATCACCGCTGTAGCCGTCTGGCTCACTTGGCGGTTCGTTTTCTTCGTCGCCATGCTCAAATTCGGCCAGAATGGCGCGGTAGGGCTTGCCAAGGACGTGGGTGAGAACGTTCAGCCGGCCGCGATGGGCCATGCCGATGACGACGTGCTCGGTATCGCCACTAGTGGCTGCGTTGATTATCTCGTCCAGCATCGGCACCAGAATGTCAGTGCCTTCAATAGAAAACCGTTTCTGACCGAGGTAGGTCTGGTGCAGGAATCGCTCGAAGCCTTCGACCGCCGTGAGCCGTTGTAATACGGCGCGCTTGCGCTCATCTGAGAGCGGTTGACGGAACGCGTCACTCTCAATAGTGTTTCGCAGCCAGGTGCGCTCGTCACGGTCCTGAACATGAGCGAACTCAAAACCAGACGTGCCGCAGTAGATGTTGCGCAAGCGTTGGGTAGCCTCAAGCGCGTTAGCAGCGCCCTGAGCGGCTCCACCGCCAACGATGCTGGCCGGCAGGCGGCTCAAATCAGCTTCGGTAATGTCGTGGGCCGCTGGCGAAAGCCTGTCGATGCCGCCCGGCTGCTCGCCAATCGGTTTCGTGTCCGCCGCAAGATGTCCGTGCCGTCTTAACGCGTCAGCAAAGGCATGCGCGCCAAGCACCCGTTCGACATCAACTCCCGAAGTGGCGGTTGTTGACGCAGCCGCCTCACTTCTGAGAATGTCGGCCGGGGGAGCCCAAACCGCAAGAAAGGCGCGTGTCTCGGGATCGAGCGAATCTGGATCAGCCAGAAACTGGTCGTATAGCTCGAGAACGTAGCCCGCGTTGGGTCCGTGAAATACTAAATTGTCTGCCATGTTCCTTACCATTCGTCTCGGGTCACCACCATGCGTTAACGCAGACCTTCTGCTTGCATGGCGCCCGGCACGTCGGCGGGAGAGTACAAGCTCGTAACCTGACCACGAAGTGCTCAGGAGAGAGTGGTCCATATTGTACACGCAAGTGTTCCGGATTCCTCTTTTTGCGTGAAGATTACACTCTGGAAGCGCCGTTCCACCTGATGCATACAGCTTGCGCCAAGTGGCGGAATGATCCTTTTCCCGATGGGCTACGTACCGAAAGTAGGCGACGTATACCGCGGAAGCGCTCTACGCTTTCGGGTCTTGACATACGTTAAGGTAGATATAGAGAGTTGAATGACGATCTCACATAAGGATGGAACACATGACAACGGACGTAAAAAGGAGGGTAAGTGTGTCTGACCCTGGACGAAAGCCGGGGTTTCCAATCGGGCTACGGATCCGAGAATTGCGATTGGAACGCGGAATGACGCTGGATCAGCTCTCGCGGGCGGCCGGCATTTCAGCAAGCCACCTGTCGCGTCTCGAACGTGGCCAGGCAGAGCCATCATTCACCGTTGCGGCTGCGCTCGCGGCACAGCTCGATGTTTCGTTAAACGATCTCCTCATCGCGTCACAAACCCCGGACTAGACACGGCGGCTTTTCTCACACACGCAGCCGTTTGCCGTAGATCCAGCGTCGATACAGCGGCGTAAATCCCTGGCGAGCCATGTTACGGGGCGATGCATTTGTGACCACGGTCTGCGACGTTGCAAGGTCACAACGGACCACCAGCCCGTCAACCAGACGGCGCTCAATCAGCGCCGTCTGTATTCCACGCCCCCGGTATTCTGGCAGCGTCGCGCTCAAAAAGCAGTCAGCGACGCAATCATGCACAAACATCACTGACACGCCGGCCGGCGATTCATCAACATAGGCCAGATAATGAAACCAGTTCCCCATGCCAATGGTGGCGGCGAAGATATACCCACGGGCGGCTTCCAGCGGAAGGTTCCAGCCTGCGTTCAGCACCCGGGCAAAGACTTCTCTCTGTGATGCTTGAGCGCGTTCAACGGTTAATCCGGGCGATAGTGTCCGCTGCTCTATAGCGCCCGCCAGTTCCCTGGCCCAGATGCACTCTTGACAATCACGCTCGAAGCCCAGTCGCTTGAGGCGCTTTTCAGTTGCCCAATTCTCAAGGTCTGGATGTGTGTCAACCCCAAGCACCAGCCCGCCATGCGCCCGGACAACCTGTTCCATCGAGAGCAATGTTCGCTCAGGATCGGGAGACGCGGCGAGATTGAGAACGCAGGAAAAGCTGGGGTCGTCATCCTGACCGGCCCATACCGCCGTCACTCCATCTTGCTCATGCCAGCCAGTGCCCCATGGCTCGCCAGCGGTATACAGTGACCTGAACGACGCGTCTTCCACCCGGTCCACCCGTTTGATGAGATCTGTAGTCATTGGCTTCTGTCTTGCTACGCACACGGAGACAACGCTGGTGATCTGTCATCCCGAGGAACGAGGGATCCGTTCTTCTAGGCCGGACCGAAGGGATGCGGATCCCTCGTTCCTCGGGCTGACAAGCACAACAGTATAGCCTCATGGCTCGGCATTCTGACGCTGTTCGTTCCATACTTGCAAAGGTAGTGAGACGGGAGATGTGTTTGGAACCAACCAATGGCACTGATGAAGGCGTTCTGCGTAGCTGGCTGATGCGTGAGAGCGACGAGTGGATTCGCGCATTTGTCGCGACGCTGGATGACGTGATTCAGCACCTGCAGGCCGTGTGCTTTGAAGAGCATTGGGAAGAGTTGAAAGCGCGCGGCATCAGCGACGAACTGATCGGACTGGCCAGTATCGAGCTTTACCGCGATGGACTGGCGGATATCTTCCGCTTTGTGCGGGCGTCCGGAGCTTTGTCTGACGATCTGGCCTGGTCGCGGATGAAGTCCGAGCATCGTGGTGTAGCCAGCGGGCCGGATGTCGAACCTCCGATCAGGCAGGCGCTTGAGGATGGGTTGTACGCGGCCGAGGACACCCCGCTCGGAGATCACCAGCTCTATCGTTCCTGGATACGGACGCTGATGCTGTTCCTGTTTCAATTTGTGGCGGAAGGTCCGCCGTATCCAGGGCTGGCCTCCAGCGAGGAGGAGAAGCTGTCCTGGGGCTATGAGGCATTGCGCTCGATTGAGGATCACTCCGCTTTTCACGGCGCGGCGGTGAGCTATCTCAGGGAGCCCGGTGTTCGCTCGGTCGCGAAAGAGCTGGTCGACTACCCCCTGGATGAGATCGTTGCGCTGGGAGAGCATATGGTCCAGATGCGACGCTTTGATCTGGTGTTAAACACTGGTTTGCGCTGGGTGGTTGGCGCGGTTGAACGCGGATGAAAATACAGCAGCATGTAACAATTGGCATAAGGGAGTAGCAATCATGAGTCCGGAACGTCGGACAGTGCCAGCATTCATCCACCGGTTTCGAGGTGTGTTTATCGTGCTTGGGGTCATCGCCGTGACATGGGCGACGGCAGCGGCGATTAGCGCGTTTGGCGATAGCGGCATTGAAGAGGCGCCCTCCCTCGGTGATGGTGTCCAGCGGGTCCGCACCGGCGGCGAACGCTGTGCCGTGCCGTTGATGGAAGGCTGGACCTGGCGTGGGGGCAGTTCAACGCTGATCTCCCCGAACGGCACCACGGTTGGCTTCTCTGAAACCCTCCACGGCCGGCCCATGTATCCTGAGTGGGAAGAGACCGTCCACGACATGGCCAGTCGCTATGAAGGCCGCGACGACGTCACCGTTACCGAGGATGACACCACCTTGCGGATTGACTTTGGCCCCGGTGCGGGCCTGAGTGTGACCCAGCGTTTTGACCGGGTAGGCTGCCATCTCACCTTCGCCCCACCGGCGGACGATGTGCGGGCCAGGGAGGGCGATTCCTGGGAGGAGCTGGTGCGGTCTGTCGAGCGGGTCTTCCCTCAGGAAGGGCTGTACACGCGCGAACATCAACTGGTGCAGCCCACCGGTGGAACGTAGATCGGGAGTTGGTGATGGCAGTCGTTTCAGTTCAGTGTGAGTTTGATCCATGCCGCCATCCATAAGGTGGGCAATGGTTGGCACGCTTATGTTGTTGGGATTGACTGGCTGCATGGGTGATGCAAACGGGGCCAGTGAGTCGCGTGGTCAGATTACACGGCCTGCCGATATTGGTCTGCCTCTGGACAATTCAGACTCGGTTGAGGCCTTTAATGTGGCTGACGATTTTCTGTTGAGCTGGTTTTTTAGGGACGACATCGACCGCGCGCTTGAAGAAGTGCATCCCGATCTGCGCGAGTCGTGGCGAGCGTTGTTAGACGACACCGAGATCAGCCGCAATTGTTCATTACTTCAGATTGAAGGCGGCATGCCGGACCAGGGTGGTGGAGTAACGGCACGCTACGCGTTCGACGGCTGCCAGGTGACGCCGCCTGGCGACAAGACGGCCGTCTACCTTGATCTCACGATGACCCGCGTAGACAACCGCTACTGGGTGAACCGGGTGGAGTTCTTGCGCTAGGAATAGGCTCTCCGCCGCCTCTCCCGAGATCTTGGTCTTGTACACAGCGTAGTCAGTTTATGGTTTCTTCTCAGGCCGGCTGCCATGCGACTTTTGCGGTGTTCCCGGCGCGAGCGAGATGTGAGTGTGGATCGCGAGCCATGGAGCAGCAGTGCCGGGACGGGTAAACAGGACGGTGGCCCTGCCAGGGCGGTCGTAGGGCTCGCCGCTCTCATGGAATCCGGTCGATATCCAGGGCACGATACCGTAGGCATGCTTGCCGTCTTCGGAGACCTCAGAGACAAGCTGATCCACCAGGAACCGGAACCCCTCAATGGTCGGCCAGATCGAGCGCCACTGCCGTGTTTCGAGATGGTCAAGACCGCGCACGACATCCATAAAAGTGCCGAACCCAATCACATCTGGGTGAAACAGCTTGCGAGCCGACACGAAATCGACGGCGGCCACCTGGCTGGCCCAGGTGACGAACCAGTCTCGAATAACGTCTGCGTCCTTATCGGGCATGATAAGCCTCTCTCCAGAAAACCGGCGCTGCAAAATAGATCTCAGTTATCTGTATGTCGTGAACTTCGCTCCGGGGTAGGCTGGATTGTCTCCGCCTCTTCCGGTTCCTCGACATGGATAATGTCTTCTTTGATCAGTACCGAAAGGAGGACCGATCCGCCGATGAGCAGCACAATTACACCAAGCGAGATCCCGATCGGAATGTGATAGATGTCGGTGAGCGCCATCTTGAAACCGACAAAGATCAGCACCGCGCCCAGGCCAACCTTGAGAAAGCGGAACAGGTCCATGATGCCGGCCAGCAGGAAGTAGAGCGACCGCAATCCGAGAATCGCGAAGACATTGGACGTGTAGACGATGAACGGATCGTTGGTAATAGCGAAGATGGCTGGCACCGAGTCAAGCGCAAAGACGAGGTCAGTCGTTTCGACCAGCACCAGCACCGCCAGCAGCGGTGTTGCGAGGCGTTTTCCGGATTCGACTATCGTAAAGTTCTGCCCGTGATAGTCCTTGGTCATAGGCACGAAGCGCCGGAAGAGCCGGAACACGGTACTTACTTCCGGGTCAACGTGTACGTCGCTCTCGCGCAGGATCTTGATGCCCGTGACGATAAGGAAAGCACCGAAGACATAGATGATCCAGTGGAAGCGGTCCAGCAGGGTCGCGCCGAGGAGAATGAAGACCAGGCGCATCACAAGCGCGCCGAGGATGCCCCAGAAGAGCACCCGGTGCTGGAATTCCTTTGGTACTGCAAAATAGGTAAAGATCAGCGCGAACACAAACATGTTATCAACGCTGAGCGCCAGTTCGACGAGGTATCCGGCTGTGAACTCGAGTCCTCGTTCGGTGCCGGCGAAGTAGTACACCCCCGCATTGAATAGCGCGGCAATGGATACCCAGCCGATCACCCAGAAGCCGGCTTCTTTCACGCCGATAACGTGTGGCTTGCGATGGAAGATGGTGAGGTCAGCGATCAAGAGGGTCAGCACCAGGATGGTGAACCCAACCCAGAGCGCTGGTGAACCGATGGAATCGGCCACGAAGCGTACTCCTTTCCCGTCCACCCGGACGGATACAAATGGGGGCGGGACCCCCGTAGACGGTACAGAACCGGCTACGAAGGTCTCGCCCCCACGACGTATCCATCGCTATGGGTGCCGGGCCGGAGCACGTTGCTCGTAATGACGACCATGGGCATGGAGCATCGACTCCGTGGCTACTCCCCTTCGAGTTCCAATGATACCGCAAAGCTTGCAAGAGCCCGAGGACAGCATCAGATTCCCGTGAATACGGAGAATATCAGCGCTCCGGACGATATACCTCAACATCGTGATCTTGTTGGGCGACAGGCTCATCCATGCGATCGGCGCCGGCGAGCGCAACCTGTGGGTCGGACATCGAGGGGGCAAGATAATGCATCGAGGCCCCGCCCAGGGTGACGAGATCGCCATCTTTCAGCACCTGCGAGCGCACGATGGCGCCATTCACGCGGGTGCCGTTGCGCGAATCCAGATCGACAATCTCGTGCCGGCCATCCGGGCGCTGGATCATTTCAGCGTGGTAGGCAGACACGGTTGAGTTGTCGATTGCGATCTCATTGTTCGGGTAACGCCCAAGCCGGATGCGCGGAATCGTGAGCGATTTCTGGTTACCGTCGATCAGGAGCCTCGCTGGCGCCTGGCTTGATGACGGTTGCCGGGACCGCGCATTGCTTCCGCGGCTGGGACTGCTGGAGAAGACCGATTCCCAAACGCCGCCAACCCGGTCGACGATGCTTGGAGACATGCGCGCGACGGGCGCCGCCGCCACAAAGAAAATTGCTGCTCCGGACACAGTGCGGATAGGATCGATGCGTTGATCCTGCGCGACTTTGTATAGCCAGACAAGCTCGGCTAACCACACCAGAACGGCCAGAACCACAATAAACGTCAGTAGGACCTGCCCACTCATCGCGCTGTCGCCTCCCCCACACTTACGGTAGCTATCTGTTCCAAATGTTGGTTATCACGCGTCCCGGCGGTTGTTGTACCAGGCGCGCGCCAGTTTCAGAGAACCATGAACCCAGCGCTCTCTGACCGTCCAACTTAGCCACCCCACTAGTATGGACAGTATAACCGAGAACGGTCGCTGTGTGTGTCTATCTGTCATGAAATGTTGCAGGATAGTGTTTCGACAAATGGAGGCAAATCGCCACAGCATGACGGACCTTGCGGTTGTGGAATCTAGGCATTGCGGGGAGTAGGCAAGAAATCCCCGGTCGTTAGACCAGGGATTTCTTCAATGCGAGGCTATCAGGGTGATTAGTTCGCGTATGCCTGGCCAATCCAGTAGCCGCCGACGCCGGCGCCGTCAGCGCAATGGGCGCTCTCGTAGGCGGAGGTTCGGACGATGCCGAAGCCGTAGAGGTGCTCGTATGCGCCGGTTCCGCCGGTGAGCATGAAGTAGCCGTTGCGGGTGGCGCCGTTGGATTCGATCATCAGGAACGAGTCAACCGTGCCAAGCTCGGTGGTGATTGTGGATTCACCGAACGACATCGCGCCAGGTATGAGCAGTGGATAGGTTGCCGACCATGCGCCGGAATCGTCGTGGCCGCCAACAGTCATCAGCATTGCTCCGGCGGTTCCCGCTGGTGGGACGAAGCAGCCGTCATAGAAAACTTTGACGCCCTGGCTCGGTTTGGCCATGGTAATCATCTGCCCGGTGACGTTGACGGAGGACTCGATTTCCTCGGAGAAGGCGAGGTCGCCAGCGAACGCCTTGCCGGCGTTGTCGCCACGCCCGATCAGGAATACCTTTCCAACCTCGGTGGCGGCAATGTCGTCGAACTGAAAGGCCATGAAGCCGTCCCACGAGCCTGATTCAGTCGTCACGTCGAAGTCTGCCCATACATCAGTGTTGCCTGGACACGCCTCATCGTTACACCCTTCGGCGGCGATGAACTGACCATCCATGGTGATGATGGCTGTTCCCGTGATGTCTCCTTCGACCGACTCAGCGGTCATGGAGCCGCGCAGGTAGAAGTTGTCTCCGACAGTCCACGACTCGCCCTCGTCGAGCGTTTCAGTGGTGGTGACGCTGAACGCCACTTCGACCGGGCCGCGATCAGTGTGAGCGGCTGAGACCGTTCCCGCCAGCGGGAGGATGCCAAGCAACATCGTTACGATTGCCGCCAGTCGAACCGTCCGTCGTCGTTTGTGACGTGTTACGTTCACCAATTCATACCTTTCGTTTCGTCAACGCCTCATGCAACTGCCTCCGATAGTAATGGGCGGAGTTGCCGGTGGGCACAGTACCTCGGTCCTGATGTTCTGTAAAACAGGCGTACGTACGCGCTCGCGCGCATCAAGATGACGATGTACCAGTCCAGGCACGTCGCAGAAGGCGCAGCCAGTTGCCGTGCATAATAGCTTCGATGTCGGTTGAGGCGTAGCCACGCCTGGCAAGCAGGTCCGCGATGGTTTGGACGTCGGTAATGGTGTCAACGTCGTTGGGGCACTGCTCGGTGCCGTAGCCGCCGTCAAGGTCGGTGCCGATCGCGGCGTGGCGCGCGCTGCCGGCCAGTTGGCAGACGTGGTCAATGTGGTCGACGACGGTGTCGAGGCTGACGCGCTCGTTCGTAGTCTCGCTCTTGATCCAGCCCGGCTCCAGCATCCAGGCATCCATCACCGCGCCAACGACGGCGTCGCGCGCGAAGAGCAGCTTCAGCATGTCGTCGGTCAGTTGCCGGTCGCCATCGACCAGTGCCCGGCAGTTTGAGTGGCTGGCCAGGATCGTGCCGCCGAAGAGATCGACCGCTTCATAGAAACTCTCGTCGGAAAGGTGAGTGACATCCAGGATCATGCCGGCGCGCTCCATCTCCACGAGCAGGGTGCGGCCTTCGGGCGTGAGCGGACCGGTGACGCCCGTGCCCTTGGCGTAGGCGCTCGGTCCGTAGTGGGCCAGGCTTACGATGCGTAGCCCGTCGTTCCACCAGGAGTCGACCTGGCAGGGCTCAACGATAGGGTCCGCACCTTCCATACAGAGGACGAATCCGAGCGGGGTGTCTTGCGGATCAGATTTCCATTGCGCCAGATGGGCTTCAACGGCCGGCCAGTCGCGCAACATGCGCAACACACCCTGGCGTTCCAGTTCGCGATAGTAGGCAAGCTGTCCCTGTGCCTGACCGTAAGCAATTTCGTGGGTGCGATAGCCGGTGACATCGCTACCGGGTTGCTGCACGCGAGCGAGCACCGTCGCCAGCGAAATGGCGATCTCTCCGGCGCGCATCTCCGGATAGGCCGTCGTGCCGGCCGCGCGGCCCTTCTGCGCCATGCCGGCTTCGTCCTCGCGAGTCTCCGCGACACTCTTGCGCAGATCGCGGTTCCAGTTAAGGGCATTCATCGCCAGATCAAGATGTCCATCGATCAGCAACACCGGTCCACTCCGTTTCGTTCACTCTCAGGTCAGTCTGTTGGTAGAGGGAATGTAGGGCAGCGGCTTGCTCGCGTCAATGAGCGGTTCAGAAAGAGGCCCGTAACCGGGTTATTGCCGATTACGGGCTTGGACCTAAATTTCTAGTAGATGGGATCCTATGATCCAGTAAAGGTCCAGACTCCACAGCCAGATGTCGAGAAGCCCTCGTCAGAAGCGCTAATGGTTACGATCTGCGACTCGTATGTGAACCCGTTATCAATGACGTCGTTGGCGACCGACCCGCCAAAGCCGCTCAACCGCTCCCAGTAGCAACCTTCCGCGGAGTCACTGTTGCGCCAGGTTCCTGGGGCAATATCAATGCCGACGATATAGGTTCCATCACCGAACGGCTCTTGCGGTCCGGCGGTGATTGCCGAGAGATCGGATGTCCAGGCGCCGCAGCGTTCAGAGAAAAACCCGACGTCCTCAGCTTGGATCGTGACGACATCGCGCCCGTAGGTGAACTTATTGGTGATCACCTCGTCGAGTGATCCGCTGAACCCCACCAGTCGCTCCCAGTAACAGCCGCTGCTGGAGTCACTATTGCGGTAGGTGCCAGGTTGGATATCGACATTGACCTGCTGCATACCATCGCCGAATGATGCGTCCACTGGCGGTGGGGCTGGCGCGCCCTCATAGCGCCAGGTGTAGTAGTGCTGGCCGACGTTGCCGGCTTCGACTTGCCAGCCGGGATCGTTGCCCGGCGTGTAGGTGAGACAGCGGCGCTCGAAGCATTGGAGTAGCACCCATTGTGGTGTGCCGGCTACCTCAACGTTTGCCCACCAGGCCTGGTCGATCGGGAGGCCGGTTGCATAGTATGGGGTCTCGAACAGCGGAGCGTTGACATAGGCGCCGCCGTTATAGACCAGCGCGTCGGACGTCATGAACTCCCAGAAGACCGAGGCGGTGTGCTTCTGGGTCTCCGGGGAGTAAGGTCCTGCCGTGACGCCAAAGGCTGCCAGCATGTCGAGGGTGTCGGACCCGACGGCTTGATCTACCCCATCGCGGTCGATCACCCCGTTGATGACCTGCCCATCCGCGAAGGCCGCACCCTGGCTGATGTTCGTCGCAATGGTCTGGTAGGTTGGCCCGTTCGGGTCGTCAGTATCTCCGGCGACATTCACCTGGGCCTGTCCACGGTCGATGAACCGGCTGTTTCCAACCTGCATCTGGCCGCTGGTGAGCTCGTTAACGAGCAAACCGTTGGTGACGTACCAGATCGAGCTGGAGTCGGCGTTGGGATCGGTCACCTCCATGCGGGATTTATCCCAGTACTGCACTGGCCGCTGACCGGTTGGATGCTCGTCGTACTCCTCCGAAAGCACCGCGGTGTTCGCCTGCGGTCCCCACATCCATGTGCGGTTCACCAGGCCGTCGATCACCGGCTTATCGGTGCGTGCCCAGGTATTGAGGAATGCCTCCTCAGCCGCGATCACTGCCGCCGCTGGAACAACACTCAAAGCAGCAACGAGCGCCATCATGATAACGGCCGTTAGCCGTGCAGCTCGCACAGGTTCTTCCCTTCATTTTCTCTCGTTACGGATCTGACATATGCAGAATAGGCCATTCATTGAAGAACAGCAATAGAACCAGCGTTGCGCCAGGCGGTATCCATAACATCGGTGCGCAGCCGGGTGATTTGCATCGTCTGTCCGTTCCCGTAGCTACCGCATATACTGTGCGGGCGCATGGTAGCATCAGGACGACCGGGTTCGTGGCGTATGAAAACTGGATGGTCGAGCCAGGTTGAAGATCTTCCTCCTGATGATATTGATAGCGCTGACGTTCAGCGCCTGCGGCGGCGGTGGCCCGAGTATCGACGCGCGGGTGTTGCAGCTGAACCTGACCTACTCCTTCGACGGCCCCAGCGCGGCGGTCCTGAGCGCCGGCAACGGCGCCGCTTCAGCCGGCTCGGAGGTCCAGTGTCGCCTGACGGCCGGTGGCAGGCCGGTAATCGGTCTCGCTGTCGCCGGTGAGACCGGGGCGTTCGAGATGGAGCTCGACCTCGAACTGCTCCCCCAGCAGCTCCCTGACGGTGACACCTTCCGCCGTCTCAACGAAACCGTCGAGTGCCGCTCCGGCAACGGCTCCTGGGTTAACCCCCTGCGTCAACCACGCCTGGAGATCGAATAATCACCCAAATGTCACACTTTGGCCCTCTCGCGCACTCGTTCTATAGAGGGGTTTGCATGAGCTTTTCGTTCCATGCCTGACCAGACGGGGTGACGATGGCGTGACCTGTGATTTACTCTGGGCACATCCCACAGCCGTCGACGGAAGAGGTGGTCTGCAATGAGGCGATTGAGCTCTCCTGAACACGAGGGGCAGGCGTCGCCGTGGCTCTGGCTGGTTGTCACGTTCTTGCTGATTTGTGTCGCTTTGAATGGGTTCTTCATGGTCACTCAATTCGAGAGCGATGGCGATGTGATGGACCGGTCCGAGCTGCCGACGATTGTCGCGGCGCCGTCGCCGTAGCTCCGGCGTGGTCAGTAAAGTCACGGAACAGGTGGCTTTTGGGCCCCGATAGCTATAGTGTATTGTGTGACCGAATGTCACTCCTCGCAAACTATGTCTCGCTTCACGTAAGATAGCCCTGCGTACGTTCGCGAATCTATCCCGAGAGGGGTGGGGCTATCGACTTCCGGCTGACACCAGCGCAGCGCCGGGTTTGTGATTCTGCCCAGGCACATTCGGTCGTTTCCGGGCCACCGCGCTCCGGGAAATCGACGGTGCTCGTTGAACGGTTGCGCCGCGGCTGGCAACGCGGGCTGGATGGTGAGCGGGTGCTGGTGCTCGTGCCGGACCGCCGGGAAGCGCGGCGGCTGACCGACGCGATCGGACCTCCTCCGGACGGGGCGATTGGCCGGCTGCGGGCCATGAGCTATCACTCCTTCGCTCAGGATCTGATCAAGCGCTGGTGGCCGTTGGTGGCCCAACAGTTCTCGATCACCGCTGCCAATCCGGAGTTTCTGCCTTTTAACCTGACCCAGTTTGCCTGCCTTAATGAGTACCGGCTTGAGCCCGGCCATCTGCAACGGTTGACGATCCGCGAGCAGCGCCTGATCGTGCAGCTGCTCTCCAACATGAACCTCTCGGCCGCTAACGGGCTGACGCTTGATGAGGGTTGGGCGCGGGTGGCATATGGCCTGGGCCTTTCCCCGGACGACGATGTGATTGCCGACGGGCTCCGGGTGACGCAGCGCTTTCGCGAGCGTTGTCTTCGGGCCGGGGTGCTACCGGAGGATGTTCAGGTTGAGGCGGCAGGCTGGTTGCTCGGCGACCGGCGGGTGCGCGACGACCTGCTGACCCGGTTTGATTTGCTGGCGATTGATGGGCTGGATGAGTTCGTGCCGCTCATGGCCGAGCGTCTGGTTGGCATTGCCAGCGAGTGCAAGCAGGCGGCGATTGTCTGCTCTGACGACGGCGGCCTGCGCTGGCTGCTGGGCGCGTCGCCCGGAGCCGCCGGACGATTGTGCGCCGGCGTTATTGAATCGGGTCGATTTCGGCGCTTGTGCTTAACGCGCACGCTATCCGGGTCGGCGCTGGCCGGGAATGGTTCGGCTGCCTGGCTGGCCGGGGCCGTTAACGGTGTTCCCCCGGCCAGCGCGCCGAGTTTTGCGGGCTGGACTCTGGCTGACAGTGCCAGCCCGGTGGAGATGGCCGGCGAGGTTGTCTCACAGGTGGAGCGCTTGCTGGCCGGCGGCACTGCTCCTAACGGCATCGCGCTGCTTATCCCCTATATGGACACGCTGATCTCCACCGAGATCGAACGTCTTTGCCGTCAGAGGGAGATCCCCTTCCGGATCGACCGGCACTGGCGCTCGCTGCTCGACGAACCGCTCTCGAGGGCATGTCTGACGGCCTTGCGTTGCGTGAATCCAAACAACACGCGCCACGCCACCCTGGTTGAAGTGGCCGATCTGGTGGTGGCGCTGACCGATACGAACCCGATTGTCGCTCAGCCCTGGGCGGAAGCTCTCTATGACCGCCGCAGTGGCGGGTTAAAGGAACCACGAAATAACCCCGGCATCCCGCGTGAGGTTAAAGTGCTGGGCCGCTGGGCTGAACGTGCCAGGGAGAGCGGAGAGCTTCACGAGCAGCTTGAGCGCCTGGCCAAACATGTCCTGGCGCCGCACCAGTCGCACCGCCGCCGCGAGTTGGTGCGCGCCTGCTATGCGCTGGCCACCGACGCGCGCCGTTTTGCCGGGGCTGCGCCACGCCTCGGACTGGAGGCGCCGCACATCACGCGCTTCTTTGACTATGTTGATAGCAACGTTGTAGCCGCCGACACAGGGGCGGACCCGCCGGACGATTCTGTGCTGCTCACAACACCCTATGCTTTTCTCATTTCTGGAAGGGTGGCCGAGCAGCAGTGCTGGCTCAATGTCGCTTCGCCGTCGTGGTGGGAGCCACCCCTGCTGCTGTTGACCAACCCTCACGCACTTAGCGGCGAGCTTAGCGGTAGACCGGCGACCTTTGAGGATGACGACCGCATTCGTGGCCGGATTCTGGGCCGGGTCATCCGCAACCTGGCAGCGCGTTGCGATGGCGACATCCATGCCTTCGCCTCGTATGCTGGCTCCGACGGCCAACCGTTGGACGGCCCACTCTACGACAGCCTGCTGGAGATGCGGGCGGTGGCGCGATGACCGGGTTCGAGCTGAGACGAGAGCAACAGAGGGTGATCGACGGGTACCGGGGTGGCTACGCCGCCATCTCCGCCGTGCCGGGTGCGGGCAAGACGACGACCCTCAGCGCGCTGGCGGCACATTTGATCGACGGTCTGGAGCCGCGTCAACGGGTGATGATCGTGACGTATCAGAATGCTGCCGTCTCAAACTTCCAACGCGCCGTTGCCAAGCGGCTTGAGGAGCGGGGCAAGCCGGCGCGTGGGTTTGTCGTGAGGACGCTGCACTCATTGGCGAGCGAGGTGCTGCAATCGGTGCGGCACCGGGCCGAGCTGGAT
Organism: Chloroflexia bacterium; assembly: GCA_013696045.1. GTDB lineage: Bacteria > Chloroflexota > Chloroflexia > Thermomicrobiales > CFX8 > JACCZH01. Next base: position 715 of record JACCZH010000093.1, on the reverse strand, counting down.
GTCGGCGCGCGGGTGATCGACGAGGCGGACGCCTCCCGGCTCCTGGATGAAGCCATCATCATGGCCAGAACACGTCACCACGATACGCTGCGCGAGCTGATACAGGACCATGACGCTTCCGGGTCGAAGAAGTGGCCGGACGATCCCTGGTTGCTCAGAAAGGTTGCCGAGAAGGCCGTCAGTGAGACCAAGCATCTTACCGGCGGTCTGGACACATTTCACCAACGCTGTGAAGGCTACGGGCTCTGGCTACCGTTTGTGCTGGACGTCTGTCAGGGATATCAGATCGCCTTGCGGGAGCGTGGCTATCTGGAGTACGACGATCTTGTGATTCGGGCTGTTGACGCTCTGGAGCATGATCCAGCCCTCCGCGAACAGCTGCGTAAGCGCTGGCCGTATGTGCTGGAAGATGAAGCTCAGGACAGTAGCCCCCTGCTTGAGAAGATGCTCACGCTGATTGCCGGCGAGGACGGCAACCTGGTGCGAGTCGGCGACCCTAACCAGTCAATCCTGACGACGTTCACTAACAGCAATGTTGAGGGGTTTCGCCGCTGGTTGGGGGACGAGAGCGTACAGCAGTTCGAGCTGGCCGGCTCCAGCCGCAGCACCGAGGCCATTTTGCGGTTGGCCAACCGTTTCGTGGAACGAGTGCATCAGGATTTTCCGGTCGATGCAGCCCGGCGCAACGCGCTACGGATACAGCCCATTTCCACAG
>JACCZH010000418.1 GCA_013696045.1 Chloroflexia bacterium | reverse complement strand
TCGAGATGGGACAAACACAAAACCGGCCGGGGTTTGATCCCTGGCCGGTTGGCGTGTGATGCCTGGTCTAGAACTATGCGGCGCTGGAGAGTTCGATCAGGTCACTCTTGCGCAGCTTGGCGAGAGCTTCCTTCTCGATCTGGCGGACACGCTCGCGGCTGATGCCGTAGTGCTCGGCGATTTCGGCCAGGGTCTGCGGCTGCTGGCCGCCCAGGCCGAAGCGCAGGACGACGACGCCCTTCTCGCGGTCGGTCAGACACTCCAGCGAGCGGCGGATCTGGTCGCGGATCGCGCTGGATACCGCTTCCTCTACCACCTGGTCGCTGGCCGGGTCCGGCAGCAAGTCGCCGATGGTCGACTCGCCGTCCTCGCCGATGGGCTTGTCCAGCGACGAGGTGCGCGGGATGGCGGAGCGAGCCTGCTCGACCCTCTCGACTTCCATCTCCAAATGCGCGGCCACTTCAGCGTCGGTCGCCGGGCGGCCATACTGCTGCTCGAGCTGCGCCTCGGTGCGGCGCACCTTCGAAATCAGATCGTGCATATGCACCGGAACACGGATTGTGCGGCTCAGGTTGGCGACGGCCCGGCCAATGGCCTGGCGGATCCAGAACGTTGCGTAGGTGCTGAAGCGATAGCCCAGCTCTGGATCATAGCGCTCAACCGCGGTCATCAAACCGATGTTGCCTTCTTGGATGAGATCAATCAGCGGCAGGCCGCTGGAGCGATACTTCTTGGCGATCGAAACGACCAGCCGCAGGTTGTGGCGGATCAGCTTTTCGCGGGCAATGCGAGCCTTCTCGAAGATGATCTGCAGATCGTCAACTTCTTCGCCCTCTTCACGCAGGCGACGCGCCTCCAGCCCGGCGCGCACGGCGCGGGAGAGGTCGATCTCCTCCTGGTGCGACAGCAGCCGGTGGCCACCTACATCGCGGAAGTAGCGATAGACCGCATCACTGGTCGCCTGGTCAAGTAACTCAGCTGACTCATCAATTACTTCGCCTACTTCGGCGTCAGCTGCGGCCTTCTCCAGATCGTAGGTGTCTTGAATGGATCGTTCAGTCATGCGACTCCCTCATTTCTAATGCGCGTTGCCGTCGTCCTTGACGGTTCGATATGGCGGCGTTGCCACAACGTCGCAATCTTGCTACACTAGCACTAAAATAATTATATGTCAATAGCCTGACCCATAGATTGTGAAAAATCCCACAAGCCCTTGGGACTATCATAATCCCCTACTGCGCGTTTGTAAATACCTAATCTGAAAGATCTGGACGACTTACGGGCTTGTTGCGACCAGTACGTACAAACTGCTACATAGTACGTACACTGCTTTGCGCGGTTTGTCAACTCCCAGCGGTAACAAACCTTGCCGCTATAAGCGCATGGACGGAAATATGTCACGCTAACTGGCCGGGTGAGAACGTTGGGTTCGACGGGTTCCTGATCGGGGCTGCGGTGGTGAGGGCTGATTCTTGCCTCACCATATATAACGTGACAAGCTTAGGATTATTCCCTTTCCCAAGCGTCATTCTGCTGCAAGGCCGCTAACCTCACACGCATCGGCTGATGAGGTGTCTATTCATACGGCCCCAAAACCTGTGTCAGCTCCAGCCGGTTGCCGAACGGATCCTGGCAGAAGAAACGTGGCCGGTTGTGGATCGGAGTGGTTTCTTCGGTAGCGATGTTGTGCGCTTTCAGCGTAGCTCGGACGTTGTCCAGGTCCTCGACGACGAAGCAGAAGTGGCGTCCGCCGCGGGCGGCATCATGTGTTTCTTCCATAAACAGGTGCAGCTCACAGTCGCCGGCTTGAAACCAGAGCACCTGGTTCTCGCCGAGCGTCTTCGGGGGCGGGATTTCCTCCAGTCCCAGAATCTCGCCGTAAAAGCGCCGGCCAGCGTCAAACTCGCCGGGTTGGGCAGGAATGCTTACGTGGTGCAGTCGCACGTGTGGCCCCTTTCACGGAGTATCTATGACATTGTTTCATGCTAGTGTAACCGGGTGAGGCAGCGCCTCGTTCCCGCGAACATTGAGCACACTGAGGGGGCACTATGGGTGAGTTACGCGAATCTCCGATCACGATTATTGGCGCGGGGGCGATCGGCGGAACGGTGGGAGCATTTCTGCACGACGCCGGATACGACGTGACACTGGTGGACATTGTCCCCGAGCATGTCCAGTCGATGAACGAGCGTGGGCTGCGGATTACCGGTGTCCGAGGGGACCGAACTTTTGCGGTCAAGGCGCTGCTGGCGGATGACGTGCAGGGTCCGCTGGGGGTGACATTTCTGTGCGTCAAAGGGCATTTCACTGAGCCGGCCATGCAACAGGTTGGTCCGTTGCTGGCCGATGATGGCTACGTTCTCTCCCTTCAGAACGGCATGAACGAGGAGATCATTGCAAAACATGTTGGGCCAGAGCGGACTGTCGGCGCGTTCGTTCATTTTGGAGCTGACTATATGGAGCCGGGACTGATCCAGCTCGGTAAAGAGCAGCACATGTTTATCGGCGAGCTGGATGGGCGGGTCACGCCTCGGGCGCAGGCGCTGCAAACGGCGTTGAACCACGTTATGCCGGCGCATGTGACCGGGAATATCTGGGGCTTTCTGTGGGGCAAGCTGGTGTATGGATCCATGGCGTTCGTGACCTCGTGTGTCGATGCACCGGTCCCCGAGATTATGGATAGTGATCTCGGCCTGCGTTTGTGCCGCGCGGCGGCGGCCGAAGCGTACCTCGTGGCCAGCAGTCAGGCGTCAAAGTTGGAGATGATCGGCGAGTTTGACCCGAATATGTTCGCGCCCGTCGAGAATTTCGAGGAGCGCGCTAACGGCGCGTTGCTGGCGATGACCGACGGCATGCGCAATAGCGTCAAGCAACACATGGGTATCTGGCGCGACCTCAAGATCAAGAAGCGCAAGACCGAAGTTGACATGCAAATCGCGGTGCTTGTTGAGCGGGGACAGGCGGAAGGCATCGCGACGCCGGTCAACGCGGCGGTGCTGCGAACCATCCACGAGATCGAAGACGGCAAGCGCGGCATGGAGTGGTCCAACTTCGATGAGATTGCCGCCCAGGCAGGGATTTGAGCGGGTCGTGATGTATCGTTAGCGAGCACGGAAGCGATCCATATTCATAGCCCAAAAACGGGGGGGCACCATGGCGACAACCGAGCTTATGACGGCCGAGGATCTGCTGCAGCTCAGGGATGACGAGCACCGCTACGATCTGATTCGAGGAGAGTTGATGCGCATGTCACCAGCGAATGCGCGGCATGGCGAGATTGCGGCGGAATTTGTAGGAGAGCTTCGATCGCATGTCAAGGCCAACCGGCTAGGAAGAACCTATTCGTCCGAGACCGGCTTCATTCTTGCTCGCAATCCTGATATCGTGCTCGCGCCGGATGCTGCTTTTGTCCGCTCGGACCGCTTGCCACCTTTAGAACAGCGGAGCCGCTTTCTTGAGCTGGCGCCAGATCTTGTGGTGGAGGTTGCTTCTCCTTCCGACCGGTGGACCGAGATCAATGACAAGGTCATGGAGTACCTCAGGCATGGCGTGGCGCTGGTGTGGATCGCTGATCCCAGGCTCCAGCAGGTCACGGTTTACACCTCGGACCGAGGGCCGCGAGTGTTCACGATTGAGGATCAGCTCGACGGTGGCAGCGTGCTGCCGGAGTTCCGCATGGCAGTCGCCGAGATTTTCGAGTAGATCATTGGAGCAACATTATGGCCACAACCAAGCTCATGACCGCCGAAGATCTCTGGAGGCTCGATGACGATGAGCATCGCTACGATCTGATTCGAGGAGAGTTGATTCGGATGTCGCCCGCCAATTACCGACATGGGATATTGGGCATGCGAATTGCTCGCAAGATTGCGGATTATGCTGACGTGCATGAACTTGGAGAAGTTCCCAGTTCTAAAACGGGATTTATCCTTGCCCGCGATCCCGATGTTGTTCTGGCACCGGATGCCGCATTTGTCCGATTGGATCGTGTGCCACCAAGAGATCAACAGAATCGCTTTGCCCAACTGGCTCCTGACCTCGTGGTCGAAGTTGTTTCACCATCGGATCTGTCCAGAGATGTTCACGCCAAGGTAATGGAATACCTCACGGCAGGAGTCAAGCTCGTTTGGGTCGTAGAGCCTCGAAGTGAGGACGTGACAGTCTATACGCCGGATCGCACAGCCAGGGTGCTCAGTACTGCGGATGTACTGGACGGCGGAGACGTCCTGCCGGGATTCAAGCTACCTATTGCCGATATCTTCAAGTAACTCCCGCCACCTATGTCTGATTGCCTGGAATCAACCGCTCAACGATCACGACATCCAGCCACTCGTCATCGAGCTTTGCGTGCTTTTCATAGACTCCCACCTCACGGAATCCGAAGGCGGCGCACAGACGGCGACTGGCGTGGTTGAAGAGGAAGACACGGCTGAGGAGCTTCCAGAAACCGGCGGTTTCGGCGGCTTCGACCAGAGCAGGCAATAACACCTTGCCAACCCCTTTTCCGCGTGCGCCTTCGTGCACGTAGATAGAAAACTCGCCAATGCCGGCATAGCATTCCCGGCCCCGGTAGCTTGAGACATTTGCCCAGCCCATAACCTGACCATCGATGACGGCTACCAGATAAGGATAACGGCCAAAGCTCGCGGTGAGGTTGGTTTCGATGTCGCCCGGAGTCCGCAAAATGGTTTCAAAGGTTGCCATGCGGCCGAGGATACCCTGGTTGTAGATCTCGGCAATTGCCGGAGCGTCATCGAGCGTCGCCGGGCGGATTTCTACCATTTCCGGATGAATGCGCGCGTCCGTGGTCATTGTGCCTGGTGCTCCTCCACGAAACCGAAAGGCCTTCTGTTTCGTCTCTTATAGTAGACGGGGCGTCGAGTGTCGTTATGCACGGTGCCCAATGTCTATGGGCACACTGCCCTGTGCAGGGCCCTTACGTAATGTGGGACTATTGAAAGCGCTTGCGTCCGCAAACGCTATTGCCCGCAGTTTTCTACACATGTTGAATGCATTGGAAATAGAGCGTAACCATGACACAACTACAGTCTTTTGCAGACAGAAGGGAAACGAGCGGGTGCTGAAGAACACCGGGAACCCCGATAACGTGGAGTCCGGCGTTGATGCTCCCGACGAAGCTGCGATGGTTGCGGCTGCGCAACGGGATCCGCGTGAGTTTGGGGCACTCTATGAGCTTTACGTGGACCGTATCTACCGCTACGCATACCGGCGGGTGGGCACGCACCATGACGCCGAGGACGTAACCGCGCAGACGTTTCAACAAGCGTTACAAGCACTGCCGGCATATGAATGGCGCGGGTTGCCGTTTGGCGCCTGGTTGTTCCGGATCGCCGCGAACATTATTAACCGTCGCGGACGGTCTAGCGGGCGGGAAATTCCGGTTGAGGATGTCACAGTGTTTAGCTCCTTCAGGGAGCTATCCGATGACGACCCGGCCGATCACCTGTCACGCAGCGAGGATGCCGAGGAATTAGTGGCCGCCATTCGTTTATTGCCGCCGGATCAACAACGGGTATTGGTATTGAAGTTTTCGCACGGGCTAAAGAACCGGGAAATCGGTGACTTAATGGGTCGCTCTGAGGGCGCAATCAAGCAGCTTGTCCACCGGGCGTTGACGAGTTTGCGCTCACGGATGGAACGCCAGTATGCCTGACGCTGAGCGTCAAACCGAACGCCTTAACCGGGCGATTGACAGACTAACCGCGCACCAGCTGGTTCCCATCTTTGATGAACCCGAGCTGGATGAGCTTGTCGAGCTTGCCGGCCATTTGCGCCGGGAGCTGCCGGAAGGTATGCCCGATCCTGCGTTTCGTGAATCGTTGCGAGACCAGCTTACCGATCCCCGGCCACGGCTTGTCCCAGGCGCCCAGCGGCGGATATCCCGGCGCTCGCCGTTGATTGTCGCCACTGGCGCGATTGCGGCCATGCTGGTTGTGGCTGTCGGTATTGGCGTTGTTTCAACTCGAACCTTCGGAGCTTCGGTTACTACTGACGATGATCTGGCTGGTTATCAGATGGTGGACCAGGGAACGCTCGCCGGGGCTGTTGCCACCGCCACGGTAACAGTCGGCTCGATGGCCGCGGTTCCGACCCGCGAACAAGCTACCGCCACAGCAACGCCGTCGGCAACACGCACCCTGGCAGTAAACGTTCCGCCAATTGATGCCGAGCACCTTGAGCTTGGCGCGATGTCCACCGCTGAAATCGGACGCCCGCAACAAACGAGCGACATTACCTACAGTCTGGCTTCTGATGGAATGGCCGACACTCCATCGTCTGCGCCGGTCTACCGGTTTTCGGTGCCGGAAGTCGATGGAATGGAACTGCTCGCTCAGGTAGCGAACGCGCTGAACCTGGATTCTGAGATCACGATTCGCACCGCTCGCGGAAAGACCATCTTCTCGCTGAAATCCAACAACGGCACATCCTTCGTCTGGATGCCGGACAGCGGAGCGTTCGCGTGCATGCTGTCGGGCGAGGCCACGGTTGAGGGCGATCAGGACGAGATCGTTGCAGCTACGTACCGCTGGTTAACGGTCAGTGGTTTCCCCGTGCGTGATCCATCAGTCAGTGCGGCGGTGGTCAAACCCGAGGGCGCTGGGTTGCGGATTGACTTCCCTGTTGAAACCACCCCGGCTGTTGCGCTTGGTCACCCTCTTACCGTCTCGGTATTGATCGATGAGAACGGCGTGATCCAGACCGTATCCGGCTATTGGCTGCAGCTGGAAGAGACACAGGATCTCGGATTGCTGAGCGCCGAAGAAGCCTGGCGCGCTGTGTCCGAGGGCCAGGGCTACTGGATGAGCCATACTCCGCTTGAGAACTCCGGCCGCTTTGAGGTGGAGACGTTCAGCGTGACCTATGTTCTGACGGTTGATGATCGCCAGGAACTGGTGCTGCAACCGGTTTACCGTGCTAATGGCACGTTCAAGGACTACCGCGGAAACGTTATCGAGGGAGTGTCCGTGGTACTCCAGGCCGTGACTCCTCCAGCCCAACTATCCCCTGTACCACCAGGCAGGGAGAACGTTTCCGACCGCTAATCACTGTGACCGCTTTGGGGAGCCCTTGACACATGGGCATCCTATCTCCTATTATCCGGTCGCTTGACGGTGCGACGGTGGTCGCCACGAAGCATGCGATGACGAGCTCCAGTTTGGTGTCGTCCGGCGCATGCTTTTCGTGCATCTAGACCAACAGTCAGGGGAATATGGGTGTGTCCGTGTTGCGTGGGGAAGGCAGCGCGGTCGCGCGTCAAGGTTTGGTGTTTCGTTTTTTTGGAGGAGGTACGAACGTATGGCTGAGCAACGATCAATCGATGCTCTCGTAAGAGATGTCTACCAGGGCGCGGTCAGCCGGCGCACCCTGTTAAAGCGGGCTGCCATCCTTGGCATCAGTGGCCCGACTCTCACAGCGCTTCTGGCGGCCTGTGGCGGTGACGAAGACGAAGATCCTACTGCGGCTGCGCCGACAGGCGACGCTACCGCCACCACGGCTGCGCCATCTGGCGACGCAACAGAAGAGCCTGACGACGAAGCTACGGAAGCCCCTGATGGTGAGGCTACGGAGGCGCCTGACGGCGCAGACGCAACAGCAACCACTGGCGGCACTGGCTCTACGGGCAGTGAAGCAACCGGATCAATCGTCATCATGCAGGGGGTCGACGCAAACACGCTCGACCCACTCCTGCGCAACGCTACGCCAGAGTTCACGATCAACATGCATGTCTTCGACATGTTCCTGCAACGCAACCCGGACACGTTGGCCATCGAGCCGAACATCGTCGAGTCGTGGGAGACGGTTGATGAGTTGACCTGGGAGTTCAAGCTCGTCGAAGGCGCAACGTTCCATGATGGAACTCCGGTCGACGCCGAGGCTGCCGTATTCACATTCGAGCGCGCCAGCCAGGAGCAGATTGGCCAGGCAGGCCGCGTCCAGTCGCTCGCCAACCAGATTGGTTATGAGAGCGCTGAAGCCATCGATGAGTTCTCCTTCCGGGTAACGACCAGCAAGCCGGCCGCGATCTTCCCGGACCTGCTGACCAGTTTTGAGATCTGCCCGCCGAGTGTCTACGAGGATGATTCGGCCGAGAACCTTGCGAACGTCGCCCAGAGCCCGGTTGGCTCGGGCCCGTACACGTTCGTTGAGTGGATTCGTGACGATCACATCACCCTGGAAGCGAACCCGGACTACTGGGGAACCCCACCGAGCATCCAGACGATCACTGTCCGGCCTGTTCCGGAACTCACTGCTCGTGTTGTGGCGCTCCAGAACGACGAGGCGAACATTATCGTTAACGTCGCTCCGGATGTGGTTCAGCAGGTTGAAGATGCCGAGAACACTCGCATCTCCCAAGTCACCGGCGGCCGCAACATCTTCATCGGTATCCGCTGTGACACACCTCCATTCGACGACGTGCGTGTTCGCCAGGCATTGAACTACGCTGTCGACTGGGACTCGATCAAAGAGGCGCTGCTGGCGGGCCATGGCGAGCGCACACGCACTATCGTCAACCCACCGAACGAGAACATGGACATCGAAGCCTACCCCTACGACCCAGACCGGGCGCGCGAGCTACTGGCTGAGGCTGGTGTTGAGAACCTCGAGTTCACGATGGACGCGCCAAGCGGCCGGTACATTCAGGACTCACAGCTCGCTCAGGCTATCGCCCAGAACTTTGAGGATATTGGCTTCACCGTCAACCTCAATGTGCTGGAGTGGTCTGTGTATGCGGGTGAGCTACTCTCGGGTGACGGTTCGCAGCTTGACGAACTGTTCTTCCTGGGCCTTGGCTCCCCATTCAGTGGCGAGCAGGAGCTCTTCTACGTGCACCCGGAGTTCTCGCTCAACTTTACCCACTGGGAGAATGAGGAGTACATTGATCTGTATGACCAGCTGAACCGGTCCGTTGATCCCGATGAGCGCAAAGAGCTCATGGATCAGCTGCAGGTTATCGTCATGGAAGAATGCCCGTGGGTCTGGCTGTGGCATCAGGTGGACTTCTACGGTGCGAGCGCCGACCTTGAGTGGGAAGCGCGCGCTGATGAGCGTATCGACGTAAGCAAATCGAACTTTACCGGTATCTAGGTTAGGTAGGCCGCCGTGTCTGGCAACGGGCGCGGCGGCCCTTTATCATAGCGTCGATTCAGGCCAGGTAGTGGTGTCTTGTCTACCATCTGCGCCTGTTACCGGCACGCTATGTTCAGCTATAGACCTGCGGGGAGTGAGTTAACGTGTTCCGGTATATCATCCGCCGTCTCTTGCAATCGGTTGTTGTCGTTGCCGGCGTCACGCTGCTGGTCTTTGTGATCCTGTACCAGACGGGCGATCCTGTCGCCCTGATGGCAAGCCCGGACGCCACCCGTGAAGAGGTGCAGGCGCTGCGTGTGGCGCTGGGTTTTGACCGTCCCTGGTATGAACAGTACTGGAGCTTCGCAAAGGACGCGGTGCGCGGAGATTTCGGGAATTCGCTGCGCCAGGGCCAGCCAGTTTTCACGCTTATTATGGCCCGTTTGCCGGCTACGCTGAGCCTTGCAGCCACCGCATTCGTTATTTCCGTAGTTGTCTCGATACCCATCGGTATCCTGTCCGCGACCAAACGCAACTCGATCTGGGATAACCTCACGATGGGCGGGGCACTACTTGGGCAATCGTTGCCGGTGTTCTTCCTTGGCGTGATGCTTATCTGGATCTTTGCCGGACAATTGGGATGGTTGCCCAGTTTCGGTCGAGGTGATGGATCGTTAGGTAGCAC
>JACCZH010000079.1 GCA_013696045.1 Chloroflexia bacterium | reverse complement strand
GCTACTACTGGTCAATTCAAGGCAAGACTGACAAGATCAAGATCATCTCACGCATGATGGGTTATCATGGCATCGCGATGGGCGCGCTCTCGGCGACCGGCATTCCGGCTTACTGGGCGAACTTCGGTCCACGTCCGGAAGGTTTTGTCCACCTCTCGGCCCCCTACGCCTATCGTAATGCCGGTGAACTGGACGAAGACGGCTTTGTGGACGCGCTGGTGAAAGAGCTCGAAGAGATGATCGAGCGCGAGGGCGCGGACACGATCGCCGCGATGATCGGCGAGCCGGTGCAGGGCGCGGGCGGCGTTGTTGTGCCGCCAGAGCGCTACTGGCCGGCCATCAAGGAGGTTTTGGAGTGCCACAATATCCTGCTCATCGCTGACGAAGTGATTACCGGGTTTGGCCGCACCGGTTCGATGTTCGGCGTCGAGCAATACAACGTCCAGCCCGACATCGTCTCGGTGGCGAAGGGCATCACCTCTGGCTACATTCCGCTGGGCGCCGTCGGTGTCAGTGACACGATCTACGAGCAGATGCTCGAGCCGGACGCCATGTTCATGCACGGTTTTACCTACTCTGGGCATCCGGTCGGGTGCGCGGTGGCGCTGGCCAACATCGACATCATCGAGCGTGAGAACCTGCCGGCCAACGCCGGGGAACAGGGCGCGTATCTGTTAAGCCGGTTGGAGGAGCTGCTTGGTCATCAGAACGTCGGCAATGTGCGCGGCAAGGGTCTGATGATGCTGGTTGAAGTGGTTCAAGACAAAGGAACCAAGCAGCCGTTTGACGCCGCGTCAGGTGTCGGAACCCGTCTCACTGCCGCCACCCGGGAGCGAGGCATCATCGTCCGCGCGGCGGACAACGGCATCGCCATCGCCCCGCCGCTCGTTCTGACTCGTAGTGAGGCCGACCAGGTGGCCGGCGCGATCCAGGATTCGATTGTTGAGGTGTTTGGGTAATGACAGTAACGACCAAAGTGGACACCGCTCGCTTGAAGCAGCTTGATATTGACCACATGCTGCATCCGCGCACGAACCTGCGCCAGCAGGCGCAGGGCGGGCCGCCGATGATCTTTGAGAAGGGTGACGGTGTCAGAGTCTGGGACACCGATGGCAAGGAGTACATCGAGGCCTTCTCCGGGCTGTGGTGTGTGAACGTTGGTTGGGGTCGCGGTGAGCTGGCCGAAGTTGCCAAACAGCAGATCGAGCAGTTAGCGTATGCGCCGACCTTCTTTGGGTTGGCCACACCGCCAGCGATCGAGCTTGCCGCCAAGCTGGCGCAGATCTATCCCGGACCGGTCAATCACTTCCAGTTCACATCGGGCGGCGCCGAGTCGAACGAGACGGCCATGAAGATTGCGCGCTACTACTGGTCAATTCAAGGCAAGACTGACAAGATCAAGATCATCTCACGCATGATGGGTTATCACGGCATTGCGATGGGCGCGCTATCCGCGACGGGCATGCCTGCGTTCTGGCAGCATTTCGGCCCGCGACCGGCGGGCTTCCTGCACCTTTCACCACCGTATGCGTTTCGTCGCGCCGGAGATCTCGACGAGGACGGTTTCGTCCAGATGCTGGTGGATGAACTGGAGCAGACGATAGAGGAGGAAGGCGCGGAAACCATTGCGGCCATGATCGGCGAGCCGATACAGGGCGCAGGTGGTGTTGTTGTGCCGCCAGAGCGTTACTGGCCGGCCATCAAGGAAGTCCTTGATCGGAATGACATTCTCCTGATTGCCGACGAAGTCATTACCGGCTTTGGGCGCACCGGCTCGATGTTCGGCGTCGAGCAGTTTAGCGTTCAACCCGACATCGTGTCGATTGCCAAAGGTGTGACTTCCGGCTACATCCCGCTTGGCGCCGTCGGTGTCAGCGACACGATCTACGAGCAGATGCTCGAGCCGGACGCGATGTTCATGCACGGGTTCACATATTCGGGACACCCTGTCGGGTGTGCTGTCGGTCTGGCCAACATCGACATCATTGAGCGAGAGAACCTGCCGGAGAACGCCAGGGAGCAGGGCGCGTATCTCTTGAGCCGGTTGGAGGAGCTGCTTGGTCATCAGAACGTCGGTGAGGTGCGCGGTAAGGGTCTGATGATGATCGTTGAGCTGGTCAAGGACAAGCAATCGAGGGAGCCGCTGACCGGAATCGCCGGGCCGCTGCTGGCGGCAACTCGCAAGCGAGGACTCATCATCAGCGCGACCGATATGGGCGTTTCTCTATCTCCGCCACTGATCCTGATGAAAGAGGATTCCGATCAGATCGTTGACGCACTACAGGGTGCTATTGTCGAGGTGTTTGGATAAATCCGCGGGCGTCTGTATGATCCTTGACCGGGTCGGTTAATGGCACTAGACTGGTGGTACAGGCAGACGCCGGGGCCGTATTTTGTTGTGCGCATGTTCTTTATCATCATCGCAGACAAGATCCGCTAGGCTGGGAACCCTCTGCCAGTTGCCTGCGCTAACCACAATGAGAGTGAAGAGGAGTAATGCATGGCTGACGATACCAGGAACGCGAAACCCGATGGCCGTGAGAACGGCAAGCCGGCACAGAATGGCGAGCAACCGGCACTGACGACTCGCCAGGGGCACCCGGTCTCAAATAACCAGAACAGCCGCACCGTTGGGGACCGTGGCCCGACGGTGCTGGAGAATTACCACTTCCTCGAAAAGATCTCACACTTTGACCGGGAGCGCATTCCCGAGCGAGTGGTGCATGCACGAGGCGCGGGCGCGCACGGGTTCTTTGAAGCCTACGGGAAAGTCGGCGGAGAGCCGATCAGCAAATACACCCGTGCCAGGCTCTTTCAGGAAAAGGGCAAGCAAACGCCGGTCTTCGTTCGTTTCTCGACAGTGATCCATGGCGGGCATTCGCCGGAGAATGCGCGCGACCCGCGTGGTTTTGCAGTGAAGTTCTACACCGAGGATGGCAACTGGGATCTTGTCGGAAATAACCTCAAGGTCTTCTTCATCCGGGACGCCATCAAGTTTCCTGATGTGATCCACGCCCTCAAGCCCGATCCAGTCACGAACCGGCAGGACCCGAATCGTATTTTCGACTTCATGAGCCTGACCCCTGAGACGATGCACATGCTCACCTGGCTATTCAGCCCGCGCGGTATTCCGGCCAACTACCGCGAG
>JACCZH010000076.1 GCA_013696045.1 Chloroflexia bacterium | reverse complement strand
AAGCCAGCCGGACAACAGCTCAATGCGGTAAAAATCGAGCTCGAATCCGCCTTTGAGGCACGCCAGGCAGAAGTCCAAAACGCTGCCCTCATGGCTCAACTTGCCTCGGAAGGCGTTGATGTCACCGAGCCAGGGCGACCGGTCCAGGCTGGTGGACTCCATCCGCTGGCGGCTATGGTCCGCGAAGCCTGTGATGTCTTCGCCCACCTCGGTTTCCAGACCGTCGAGGGTCCAGAAGTGGAGTTCGCCAAGTACAGCTTCGACATGCTCAACATTCCAAAAGACCACCCTGCCCGTGATGTCTGGGACACGATCTTCATCGAGACGGACGATGTCGAGATCACCCTGCGGCCACATACGTCTCCGATGCAGGTCAGGGTCATGCTGGAGCAGGAACCACCCGTGAGGGTCGTAGTACCCGGCCGTACCTATCGCTACGAGGCCCAGGACGCTACCCACGAGTGGCACTTCCAGCAGATAGAAGGTTTGTCCATAGACAAAAATATCACGATGGCCGATCTGCGCGGCACGATGGCTGAGTTCGCCCGTCAGATTTTCGGAGCGGAGCGCAAAGTGCGTTTCCGCTGCGACTTCTTCCCTTTTGTTGAGCCGGGCGTGGATCTGTCGATTGATTGTCCGTTTTGCAAAGGCAAGGGCTGTCGCATCTGTAAGTACTCGGGCTGGATAGAGCTGTTGGGCGCGGGAATGGTGCACCCGAACGTTCTGGCGGGCGTCGGTTATGACCCGGCTGTGTACAGCGGCTTTGCCTTCGGCATGGGTGTCGAACGGTTGACAATGCTCAAGTACAACGTTCAGGACATTCGCAGCTTCTATAGCAACGACCTGCGCTTCCTGGCGCAGTTCAATCGCGGTCGCATCTAATTCAGGCGGAGGCATCATGCTTGTACCGGTACGCTGGCTCAGGGAGTTCGTCCAAACCGACCTCACAACCGAAGAGATCGCCAACCGGCTGACGATGGCCGGTCTTGAAGCGGAAAACATCACTCGTATTGGGGTTGAGTGGGACAAGATCTATGTTGGTCTGGTTGAGAAGGTCGAGCGTCACCCCGACGCCGATCGTCTGGTCCTGGCAACTGTTGACGCTGGCGAGCACCACCTCACGGTGGTAACCGGGGCTCCCAACATCGCCGAAAACCAGAAGGTTGCCCTCGCGCTTTCCGGCGCCAGACTGATCGACGGTCACTCTGACGAGCTGAAACACATCACCTTGAAGCCTTCCTCAATCCGGGGTGTGCGCTCGGAGGGAATGGTCTGTTCTGAGAAGGAACTGGGGCTCTCCGGGGAACATGAGGGCATCATGGTGCTCGACGACGATGCTCCGATTGGAGCATCGCTGCGCGAGTACCTGGGCGATGACGTGATCGAGTTTGAGATCACTCCAAACCTGGTGCACGCCTTCTCGGTGCTCGGCATCGCCCGTGAGCTCTCTGCGATCATTGACAGTCCAAAGCCGCAGGTGACGCTCACTGATCTCTCGACCGTGGACAGGAGTGATGCGCTCGTCACGATCGAAGACGAAACGCTCTGTCCCCGCTACGCTCTCGCAATCATCGAGAACGTCACGGTCAAACCATCACCTTCGTGGCTCCAGAGACGTCTGGAAGCCGCAGGCATGCGGCCAGTGAACAACGTCGTGGACGTTTCCAACTATGTCATGGCAGAGATTGGCCAGCCGACGCACCCCTTCGATGCCGATAACCTGGCTGAGGGCCGTATCGTCGTGCGTCCTGGCCAGCCCGGTGAAAAACTCGAGACCATCGACCATGTGGAACGCGAACTTGATCCGGAGATGCTCATCATTGCCGATGCCGGGCAAGCCGTTGCAATCGCCGGTGTCATGGGTGGCGTTGATACCGAAGTGACGGATTCAACGACAAGAGTGCTGCTTGAATCGGCATCGTTTAATTCGAAGTCTATCCGGCGCACATCACGTGGTCTGAAGCTGCGCAGCGACGCTTCCGGACGTTTTGAGCGTGGCGTTGATCCGGAATTGGCCTGGACCGCAATCCAGCGTATCGTTCAGATTCTGACCGAGATCGATCCATCCATATCGGTAACGGCCGTCGCGGACGCATACCCATCCCCTGTTGAGCGCAGCGCTCTTTCAATGCCGTATAGCGAAATTGAGCGTCTGTTAGGCATGCAGATTCCTATCGACGACGCCACGGCTATTTTGACCCGGCTCGACTTCGAGCCCAGCGTCAACGAATCAGACCACGGGCCGGTCATTAGCGTCTCGGTCCCAACCTATCGGAGCGACGTGACGATGGCGGCCGATCTCGTTGAAGAAGTCGCTCGCATTTACGGCTATGAATCCTTGCCCGAAACGTTGCCGACCGGCACAACGTCGCCGGTACGACGCGATCCTGACCGCCTGGTTGACCGCATTGCCCAGGACGCGCTGGTTCAAGCGGGGCTTCAACAGGTCCAGACCTACACAATGATCTCCGATAACGACCTTCTCGCACTTTCACCCGATGGCGCGACAGTTCCCGAGGTACTCGGAGGGTATCCGCGTCCTGAAGGAGATTACGTGCGAGCGCTAAATCCGCTGCGAGCAGACTGGGAGCTCATGCGGCCGACGCTGATTCCGTCGGTCCTGAAAATCGTCGCGGAGAACTTGAAGTTTTCTGAACAGGTGGCAATTTTTGAGACAGCGCGCACCTATCAACCAGAGGGCCGCGACGAGCTGCCGGATGAGCGCCGTGCTGTGACGATCGCCATGGCCGGTCTGCGCGAGCCTTTCAGCCTGTATCGCCGCGTCACTGACGAGTATGACTTCTTCGACATCAAAGGTGTTGTCGAGTTCCTGCTTCAACGCCTGGGTGGTTCTGACGGCACATTCTCGAAAGTCTTGCATCCCTCGTTTCACCCTGGGCGTGGGGCTGCCATCGAGTATCGAGGTCAACAGGTCGGCATTATCGGCGAGTTGCACCCGAGGGTGGCCAAACACTTTGCGATTGATACCCGCGTTGCGGTCGCGGAAATCGATCTCCGTATCTTCGCCGAAACACTCAACGAATCATGGTCGGCTTCTACTGTCTCACGCTACCAGCCGATCCGGCAGGACTTCGCCATTGTCGTCGGGGAGCAGGTTACTGTCGCGGATGCCGAAGCAGCGTTACGTTCCGGGGCAGGTCCGCTTGCGAGCGCCGTCGAGTTGTTTGATGTCTATCGCGGCTCCGGCATTGATGAGGACAAGAAGAGCCTCGCTTTCCGCGTGACGCTCTCAGCGCCCGACCGGCAGCTGGCCGAGCACGAAATCGAGCGTATACGCAACAAGATTGAGCAGAACGTGAAGAAGCGGGTTGGCGGATTGCTGCGGACGTAGCACACTCTAGCGTAGTGACATGCGCGTTACCTGACCGAACGTATTGGGAATGATCTTGCCAGCCGACGATGGTTCATCAATCTATTCAGCGCGTCCAATCGATCGGGTTCGAGGTGTCTACGACCGCCTGGCGGCCGAGCATCGCGCGACAGAGACGTTAAAGTCCAGCCTCGTGCAGGCGGTCGAGACCCACGACTACGGATTCATTGAGACTCCGGTCGTCGAACACACTGAGCTATTCATGCGGAAGTCGGGCGGCGACCGCCTTGCCCAGATCTACGCCTTCAACCATCGCGGCCGTGACCTGGCGCTGCGTCCCGAGCACACGGCGTCGATCGTACGGACCTTCGTCGAAAACCTGCAAGCTGAGCCATTGCCGTTGCGTTTGGCCTACTGTGGACCGGTGTTCAGGTACGAGAAACCACAAGCCGGGCGCGCGCGACAATTCACGGAATTCGGGTGCGAGCTCATCGGCGCGGGAGGGCTGCTAGCTGACACGGAAATCATCCGGCTCGCTCTGCACACACTGCGAGCATCCGGCATCGAGAGACCACACATTGTCCTCGGGCATATCGGCGTCGTGGCCGGCTTCCTGTCCGGTCTCAAGATCGACCAGAGGGCACAGGACTGGCTTATCTGGACCATGGAACGGTTGCGCGACAACCGATCCGTCGAAATCGAGTTGCCTGATTATCTCGTGACACCTCCCAATGGCCCTGAGCGAGCCGAGGAGCTGGATAGTCTGGACCATGGGGCAGTCATAGCTCTCCTGCGCCAATCCGGGTTTCAGTTTGAAGGCGAATCGCGCACGCCTGAAGAGATTGTCAACGGTCTCTTTGAGCAACGCCAGCGTCGATATGATGCTGGGCTCATGCAGGATGCTATCCAGTTCGTCCAGGAATTGACCGGACTGGCTGGACCTCCTCAGGAGGTCCTCATCCCACTACGTCAGCTTGTAACATCCCGGCACATCGATCCAACGCCGCTCGATGAATTAGAGCGGGTTATTGAACTCCTTGACGCCATTGATCATGAACAGGTGACGGTTACCATTGATCTCGGAATGGGCAGAGGGTTGCGCTACTACACTGGAATGCTGTTCGAGATCTATGGGCCAGGCGGCGGACCGCAGCTTTGCGGCGGAGGACGCTATGACGACCTCGCTCAAGTTCTCGGCGCTCGCAAACCGGTTGAGGCTTGCGGCTTCTCGCTGGGTCTCGAACGTATTCTCACAGCCGCCAATGCCTGCGATGTCAACGTTCCTCAGCACCGTGCCCTCGTGTGGCCAGGCGACGCAAACGCAGCAGCTGTGCAGATCGCTCGCGACCTGCGCGATCACGGCTGGATCGCCGCCGTCGATCCGCGTCCACGTGCCGCGGCCGCATCGCGCCGCTCGGCACACCGGCAGGGTTACGATGCGTTCGTGCAGCTCACCCCCGAAGGCGTTGAAACTGTTCGCCTAATTGACGGCGCGACAAAATCGTTCCCCGAAGCCCCGGCGCCGGAAATGGTGATGTCGTGAGCCGTTCAACGAACCTGAGAGTTGGACTCGCCAGCAAGGGTGGCTATGAAGAAGCCACCAGCCGCTTCCTGAGCGGCGCAGGGCTTGGCGTCTGGCGTCCCAACCCGCGCCAGTATGTTGGCCGCATCTCCTCGGTTGAGGGCGCCGAGGTACTGTTTCAGCGTCCAGAGGACATCGTCCACAAGGTCGCCGACGGCAGCCTGGATCTGGGTATTAGCGGCTACGATCTGGTTGCCGAGCATGCTGTTGACGATCCGGCGGTGCATGTTGTTGTCCCTGACCTCGGGTTCCGGCGCTGCGAGCTGGTGCTGGCGGTGCCGGACGCATGGCTTGACATCGCGGGCATTAACGACCTGGCCGATCTCGCAATCAAATTCAAGCGTCAAGGACGGACGCTGCGGATTGCAACCAAATTCACGAACCTGGTGAGCGATTACCTCTACCGCCATGGTGTGAACTACTTCGAGCTCATAACAGCCCATGGCGCGCTCGAAGCGGCCCCGTCGCTCGGATATGCGGATGTCATCGCGGACCTCTCCGAGACAGGGGTCACGCTGCGTGACAACCATCTGCGCGTCATCGAAGGCGGAGTGGTTCTCAAAGCGCAGGCGTGCTTGATCGGCAACGTCACCACGATTGGCGAATCGCCCAACCGACTGGAGCAGGCCCGCAAGATTATCGAGCTGTGCGAGGCCAAACTTGCCGCGCGAAGATTCCGGATCGTCACAGCCAATGTCTCGGGCGAGTCTCAAGACGCCGTCGCAGACCACATTATTGGCAATCTGGATGTGGCTGGCGAGCGAGGTCCAACCGTGTCGCCCGTCTTCCCGAAGGATCCGCGAGCCGGTAACTGGTTTTCGGTCAGCGTCATCGTTCCGGAGGACCGCATGCTGGCCGCGGTCGACCATCTGCGTCAAGCGGGATCGACCGGTATCACTGTCAGCAGCCCGGACTATATGTTTGCCAATCAATCAGAATCGTTCGCAAAGCTGTGCGCCGCGGTGCGGGAGGCTCGTCAAACGTGAAAGTACGGATATTCAACGATGCCGGGGCTGGACGGGAATTCATCCTGGCTGAACGCGACATGCGCGCCGCCGAGCTGTCACCGCGCATGCGAGAGGGTGTTCAACGAGTCTTCGGGGAGGATCTGACCGCCGAGGAGGTTGTAACACGTATTCTCCGCGATGTGCGCGAACAGGGCGACAGCGCTGTGCGTCATTACGCCCGCGAGATTGACGGCGCGGAACTGGACGCTCTGCGGGTGTCGGACGATGAGACTAGCGACGCACTCGCGACCGTTCCCCAGGATATCCAGGATGCGCTGCGGTTTGCAGCCGAGCGCATCCGGTCCTTTCACGAGAAGCAGCACATCGATTCCTGGATCGACTTCAGCCCGGAGGGCGCGCTCGGTCAGATGATTCGTCCTTTAGAGCGCGTCGGACTTTACGCACCGGGTGGCACCGCGCCGTACCCCTCGTCTCTCCTGATGACGGCCATCCCGGCGCGGGTCGCCGGAGTAAGAGAGATCGTCATCTGTGCCCCACCTGAACGGAATGGCCGGATAGCGCCGATCACAGCTGTCGCGGCGCACATTGCCGGCGCAACCCACGTCTTCAAGATCGGGGGCGCTCAGGCAATCGGCGCCATGGCGTTCGGAACGAACAGCGTCCCAAAGGTTGACAAGATCCTGGGACCGGGCAACATTTTCGTTGTCCTCGCCAAGCGGCAGGTTTACGGCGAGGTCGCCATTGATGCCCTTCCCGGTCCCACTGAGACGCTGCTCATCGCCGATCATACCGCTGACCCTGGACTTTGCGCGGCCGACATGCTGGCCCAGGCAGAGCATGACCAGATGGCGAGCGCCATCCTTGTAACAACTTCGGCTGAACTTGCTCAGAGGGTGAACGCTGAACTTGAGAAGCAGCTGACGCCCCTCAGTCGCGAGCCCGTGGCGCGCGAGTCGTTGGAGCACAACGGCGCGATCATCGTCGTGAACGATCTACCTGAAGCCTTCGACCTGTCAAATGCCTACGCTCCTGAACATCTTTGCCTGCTGATCGAGAAGCCATGGGACTGGATCTCATCCGTCGAACATGCTGGCGGCATCTTCATTGGAGAAAGTTCTCCAGAAGTAATCGGCGACTATACCGCCGGCCCAAGCCATGTGATGCCCACCGGAGGCACAGCGCGCTTCTCATCACCGGTCAACATCAGTGATTTTGTGAAGGTCATTTCGGTTATCGGGTTGAACGAAGAGGGTCTGCGCAAGGTCGGACCTACAGCCGCTACCGTCGCTCGCGCAGAGGGGCTAACCGCACACGCCGCCGCCGTTGAGCGTCGTCTTGAACGGTTGCGTCCCGACTAAGTAGGTGCTGGTAAGTTCTTGGGTTTACGGGTGCGCGTGTAGGAATCCTTGCCCCCTTCGGTCGTCCGGCTGAGCGTCCCGTCGGCGCGCGCCGATGCCCGTCGATGAACCACTGCGGGACCACGTCAAGGACCTCCACCCGCTCGCCGCCGCGCTCGCGCCCTCGGGAACTGCATCGGGCCGGCGAGTGGATGGCCAGTGAGCCACAGATCGCGGCCGGATTCAGCAGAGCGAGCCGCACCACTGCCGTCCTGAGCCACCTGGCTCGGCGGTCTAGCCCGGATTATTCATGAGCGCCCCTCCCGGGTGGCTAAGAGGTGCCAGAGCGGCTGGCCGGGATGACTGCTGGCGAGATGGAGCCGGATCGTCGTGGTCAGCTCCCGCACCCAGCCGCCAATCTTGATCAGCCGTACGCGCCGGGTGTCAAGTTGCATGCGCGGCACGTGCGCTGCTCCCAGCCAGCGCCGCAGCGTGTCGAGCAACCAGTAGGCCGCCGCATGCAGCAGCAAGCGGAACTGGTTGGCCCAGAAACCATGACAGCTCAAGCGGTCGGCCCAGCAGGCGTTCTTCAGGTCCTTGATCCAGTTCTCGGTCTCACCCCGGCGAACATACCAATCGTAGACCGCCTGTGGTGGATCGCTCCAGTTGGTGACGACGAAGCAGGTGTTCGTGCCCTGCTCCATCGTCTCAGCCTTGTAGACC
>JACCZH010000027.1 GCA_013696045.1 Chloroflexia bacterium | reverse complement strand
GGAAGCTCGGCATCAGCTCGCGGTAGCGCCAGACCCCCGAGCGCAACGGATGATCCAGCGTCCCCAGCCTGCCATCCAGCGTCTCACGCGAGACAGGCACAGGATCGAGCTCAACCTCCAGCAGCCCACCGGCGCTGTCGCTCATCCGCAGCTCGTCAGCCGGATACGTCTCGCCCGACAAAATCGATCGTAGTTTCATCCGGCGAACCCTCACCATTTTTATAGTAGAGACGCCCGGTGGGGCGTCTTCTCCCCGTTTCCACGTTCCACCGACGGTCCAGTTGCCCGCTTTTCGATGCCTGCTGGCCAGGCGAAGACGTTCCAACGGAACGTCTCTACCTTCCGCCGCATTGTGCCAGACAAAACAGTGGCCCGCCGATCAGGGCGGGCCAGTTTCTTATCAGCAGTTGCCCTCTCCGTACGCAAGAGGGACCGGGAGTGAGGCCCTACATCGTGCGGCGCGGGTCGAATGCATCGCGGAGACCGTCGCCGATATAGTTGATCGAAAGCACCGACAGGAAGATCGCCAGGCCCGGGAAGATCACAAACCAGGACGCAAAGTCCATATAGTTACGGCCGTCAAAGAGCAAGCGGCCCCAGGTCGGGGTATCCGGCGGGAAGCCGAGGCCCAGGAACGAGAGTGACGACTCGGTAATAATCGCGCTACCGATGCCAATGGTCGCCGCGACAATAACCGGACCGATGGTGTTGGGCAGGATGTGCCGGAAGATGATCGATGAGCGTGAGGCGCCAATGCAGTAGGCGGCCTCAATAAATTCCTTCTCTTTCACGGAGAGGAACGAGGCGCGCACCAGCCGGGCAACCGGCATCCAGCTCAACACACCAATCAGGCCCACAACAAGAATGAACGGGCCCAGGGGAGTGCCGAAACGAGCGGTCAGCGAGTCACGAAACAGGTAACTGCACAGCAGCAGCAGCGGGAGAATGGGCAGCGAGATAGCCATGTCGGTGAAGCGCATCAGCGCCGAGTCCATGAATCCGCCGAAGAACCCGGACACCGCTCCAATCAGCGTTCCCAGCGAGATAGCGATCACCACCGCCACGACACCCACCGAGAGTGACACACGGCCACCCCAGAAGACACGCGCCATGATGTCGCGCCCGAGGTCGTCAGTGCCGAACGGATGCGACAACGATGGAGCCTGGGTTGACGACGTGAAATCGATTGCGCTCATCTCGCGGAAGAACGGACCGATGGCGGTCACAAGCAGCAACGTCACAATCACAAAGGTGCCGAGCAACGCCAGCCTGTGCCTGCGGAACGTGCGCCAGGCGTCGCTCCACAATGACCGTGGCTTCTTGGACGCCAGGCTGCTGATTTCAGTCGCCGGGCTGGCGACTGGCTGTTGAGTTCGGGATTCGCTTGCTTCTGCCACGCTACTTTTCCTCATCCATTGTCTCGGCTGTGACACTCGCTACAGATCGTATCTACGAGTACTTGATTCTCGGATCCAGCACCCCATACAGCACGTCAGCTATGAGGTTGAAGATCACCACAAGAATCGAGAACAGGAATGTTAATGTCATCACGACCGGCGTGTCGTTGTTCTGAATGGATTCAATGAGCAGCCGGCCGAGTCCAGGGATACTGAACACCTGTTCGGTAATCACCGCTCCGGTAATAACGCCCGGTATCTGCAACGCAACGATGGTGACCACTGGAACGAGGGCATTGCGCAGCACATGCCCGTTGATGACTTTGCCTTCGCGCAGCCCTTTGGCCCGCGCGGTGCGCACGTAATCCATATGCAGGTTCTCAAGCATTGATGCCCGCACGAACCTGGTCAACGTCGCCCCCGAGAAGAGCCCAAGCACTATGATAGGCATGATTGATTGCTTAAACTGCGCAATCAACAGGTCACTTCCTGTGTCGGTTAACGTCGACCTGTATATCGACGGTAACCAGCCGAGATTGACACTGAATAACAGTATGAGCATCAGCCCCGAGAAGAAGGTTGGAATCGAGAAGCCAAAGAATGCGATCGTCGTGGACACCTGGTCGAAGATGGAATACTGCTTCACTGCGGCAAGCACCCCGATCGGGATTGCGATCCCGATGCCGAGAATCAGCGCGGTTCCACTAATCCACAAGGTGGTCGGCAAGCGTTGTTTGATGGAATCGATGACTGGAGCGCGAGTGCGGAACGAGATGCCGAAGCTGCCGGTTGCCATTCCCCGAAACCACTTGGCATACCGAACCGGGATGGGATCGTCGAGACCGAGGTCCGCGCGAAGCTGCTGCCTCAGCTCGATTGGCACCGCGTCGTTCAAGGCAAGGTCCGAAAGCGGATCGCCCGGCGCGAGCGCCAGAATCGTGAAGATGATCAAGCTGATCGCGAAAAGCGTCGGAATCGCCGTGAGCAACCGGCGAACGATGTAACGTCCCATCCAACCTGCTTTCAATCTTCCGGCCGGCCGGCCAGTCTAAATGCTGCATTCCCCCGTAGAGAGCAATGAGTTTGCTCTCCTTTGGCTGTCCCAGCAGCCATCGTAGTGAAACCTCTGACATCGTATATTCGCGTTGGTCACTCTATTTGGAGAATCATAGCACTAGCACAAACATTGGGACCACAAGTTACGCCACGAATCTCCGTATTTCATTGACTGTTTCGCTGGCACGGCATCCTGAGATGTGATCTCTCTAACAGGTACGTCCCAGTATGCGCTCTGGATCTACGGCCGCCTGATGAACGCCGGTAGGGGAGGCGGCCCGTCCATTCGCATCAACGTAAGCGAAATGAGGGAGAAGAGCGGTCTTTTTCAGTTATTCTGAGTCAACGAAGAATCTCTGGTTTCCCCACTCGGCGGCCCACGGCGAGATCCTTCGTTGACTCAGAGCCTGCCCTGAGCGCAGCCGAAGGGATGAACACCGTAACAGCGTTCTCTGACGTGGATTCCTTACGTTGATGCAAATGGGAGGGGACAAGCCGCCCTACATGCATCTCAACATTACCCGCTAAAGGACAACCCGGCTGAATTTCTCCGGCCGGGTTGTTATCGTGAAGGACAGGCCCGAGAACTACTCCTCGTTCAAGGTCCAGTCTTTAAGCTGCGGCATCGGGTTGTACTGCCAGACATAGTTTGTATGCCCAGCGATGCGGTTGCTCTTGGCCGCTTTACCAGCAACCGTCACCACCGTCATCTCAACGACATCTTCCCAGATCTGCTCGGTAATCTGGTGGACCAGTTCAACCTGCCGGTCCTCGTCCAGTGTGCCCTTGAGCTCGTCGTGCCACTCGTCGATCTGCGGGTTCGAGTAGCGCGTGTAGTTCGACCCCGACCAGTTGTTGGACTGCTGGGCGATGTCATCCGAGCGCCAGCGCTCGAGGTAACTGATTGGCAGCGGGCTGGATGGGCTAGTCGTATACATCTCCAGGTCGGCGTAGAAGTGACTGGTGGTGTCCGGGTTGCCGACATCGCCCGAGAAGTAGACGCTCGACTCGACAACCTTCAGCTCAACCGTAAAGCCCAGCCGCTCCCACTCCGCTTTGAGAATCTCCTGGTTACGCTGCCGGACCGCGCTGTTGGAGGTCTGGAAGAGCAGATCGAAGCCAGTAAAGCCGGCCTCGTCAAGCAACGCCTGGGCGGCTTCTGGCTCATATTCGAACGTGATGTTTGGGCTCTCGAAGACACCCAGATTTGGGAGAAGCGCCGCGCTGGCCTCGTCACCCTCGCCGTAGAGTTGTTCCTTGACAACGTCACGCGGGATGGCCAGGTCCAGCGCCTTGCGGATGTTACGGTCGCTTAAGAGTGGATGCTCTGTGCTGGGCTCGGAGAATGCGCCGTCAACCTCGGTGCGCGGATCAGCAAAGTTGATCAGAATGCGCTCGTAGGAGACACCCGGAGTGACACTCAGCTCGCCCTGGCCTGCGTCAACCAGTTGGTTGAGCACCTGCGGCTCAACCACCAGGTTCCAGGCCCAGTCAGCCTCGCCGGTCTGCAACACCGAACGCGCCGCTGCGGCGGCGTCGCCGCCACCCTTCATCTCAACCGAGTCGAAGAACGGCTTGCCTTCGTCCCAGTAGTCCATGAAGATCTCGTATAGCACCACATCGCCAGGGCGGAAATCGACGCAACGAAACGGGCCCGTGCCGATCGGCATCAGGTTGGCGGGGGCGTTGCGGCCTTCGTCGCCCATATGGTCACGGTAGATGTGCTCAGGCAGAATGAGGCCGTTGTGACCCCGGAAGGGATCGAACCACACCGGGTCGGGAGACTTGAAGTTGATCTGCACGGTGTAGTCATCAACGATCTCAACCGATTCGATGTTGAGATAGACGCCCAAGGTCGTGGCCGAGTTGCCCTCGGAGACGATCCAGTCGTAGGTGAACTTGACGTCCTCCGCATTGAAGTCTTCGCCGTCGTGCCACTTAACACCTTCGCGGAGCTTCCAGATCGCCCAGGTGCCGTCTTCGGCGAGGGTCTCGTTTTCGATCGATGGGTACTCAGTCGCGAGATAGAACATCGGATTGAGGTCGTCGTCGAATTCGATCAGTGGTTCCAGGCACACGCGCGAGGCATGGTAGTCTTTCGTGCCCTGTGCAAGATGCGGATTGATGATCGTCGGCGCCTGCCAGTAGTTCAGGCGAATCTGACCGCCACCGCCACGCTGGCCACCACCGGAGGCGGTGTCTGACGGGGTCTCGTCGCCTTCGCCATCGGGAACTTCCGTCTCCTCGCCATCTCCGGATGGTTCGGTGGCGTCGCTGTCCCCGCCCGCGGACGACGGGCTAGTGGGGTCAGCGCCAGCCTCTTCATCGTCGCCACAGGCTGCGAGCAGACCAGCGATAACAGGCGCGCTGAGCCCCAGGGCCATAGCGCGCTTCAAGACCAGTCGCCGGCTTAGTTGACCGTTCAGAATCTGGGCTCGCAATGTGTCGAACCCTTGTTGTTCGAATGACACGTAGGTAATCCTCCTTGCCCTTTACGGGCAGCATTATGCGCGGTGACTCAGACATCACCACACGTTTCTCACAGCGAAAGCACCGGCTTACAGCCCCTGCGGCTCAGCCAGTGCAGTCGTCCAGTCCGGGCCTGCCGGACCTGGTTAACACTCATCTTAACCCTAAAGGATGCGTTTCGTGAGAAAAATGCGTAAGAAAGGACTTTATTGTTCCGCATGCGGACATAATGAATGCCACAAGAAGCGCATTACGTCAAACAAATAGCCCGCTTGGATAAATCCAGGCGGGCTATTTCTTACC
>JACCZH010000012.1 GCA_013696045.1 Chloroflexia bacterium | reverse complement strand
GATTTGGTACCCCTTCCTAGACGAGTTTCGAACTCTATGCGTCATGCCGACGAGCGAACTGAGATCGGTATTCGATTCCATTCGAGGTGAAGCTCGCGGAATCGGGCAATAACCGAATCGACTCATGCCGAGGCTTACTGCCACGCTTGAGTGCGCGGCGAGCGACGGGGTCGCTTGCCGCGCGCTCACGATGCTAAGGAGATTACAGAGTCAGCAGAGGAGTCAGCTACCCTGAGATGCCAAGGGTGTTGCAGATGTCTTCGATCGAATGCGTTCCATCATCGTAAAGCGAGCGTGCCATCGCCAGCTTCTGCGCGGAATCAAGCTTTCGTGGCCGGCCGCCGACTCTGCCGCCGCCCGGACTGTCGCCAGACCCGCCCGTGTCCTCTCCCGGATCAGCTCGCGCTCGAACTCGGCCAGCGCGCCGAAGGTATGGAAGATGAGGTTGCCGCCGCTCGTCGTCGTATCGATCTGCTCGGTCAGGCTCTTAAACCCCACCCCGCGTGCACTGAGATCATTCAGCAACTCGATCAGATTCGAGAGGGAGCGACCCAGACGGTCGAGCTTCCAGACGACGAGGGTGTCCCCAGGTCGCAGGAAGTCGAGCGCTTCAGCGAGCTGTGGCCGCTCGGCCTTCGCGCCGCTGATCGTATCCTCGAAGAGGCGTTCGCAGCCAGCGGCCGTCAGTGCATCGCGCTGCAAGGCAAGCTCTTGATCGTCGGTCGAAACCCGGGCGTATCCAATCAACATACCTGGATCGTCTCATAACTCGTCGAAGGACGCAAGTTTCGGGACGTTGATTGTGGGACGGGCTTTGAAATAGGAAAGGGGTCGGCAATGACGCGTTTCCGACGCAGCCGTTCCCTGTCCCAAAAACGGCTCGTTTTCGAGACGGGTCGATTGGCCAATATAGTTGCGTTAGCCAGTGCAAGCGGGTGTCGATCGAGATGGACGGGAGGTGGTGCCTCGACCACCTGATGGAGGGAGACGTCGTACGCTGGCCAGACGTCGACTATGGGGCACTGCGAGAGAAGGATGGGCATGGAGCACCACATCGTCATTGGGCAACAGGTCCGCTACGTCGCCAGCGAGACCGCATCGTGTCCCCGCCGGTATCCATCGATCGCGGTCATGCCGTGAGGCGATTCAGAGGACCGTCGAATCCGTCGGGGCCTGCGTATACACTGGAGCGTGTCCACAACGTTACGTTACCGTAGGTAACGGTCGAGATGGCGCGGCACCGGTCCCACTTGAGAGGCGTACTGATGCGCACGGTCCGGTTCGAGGAGATGTTCCCATGGGAGGTCGCGCAGGCGATTGCTGAGGCGCCGATCTGCTACCTGCCGCTCGGCGTGTTGGAGTGGCACAGTGAGCACAGCGAGGTCGGCCTGGATGGGATCAAAGCCCAGGCCGTCTGCAAGGCAGCGGCGCGGCGGCGTACTGCCAGATGTCGCGTGACACGTTGGCCGCGTCGATCTCCTGATCGAATCTCGATGCACGGCGCCTGACTCGGTAGCGGCGGTCGTCGGAATTGTACCGGAGGGGGGTGAGATCAACTCGCGTGGACCAGATTGTCGCCACCGAAACGATGCCGCTCCTTGTCGTGGCCAGGTGGCGGAGAGCCGCGCGGCTCGACGTTCGGGGTCATCAACAAGGGGGTGCCGATGACAGCTTCATCTCCGAGTAGTTGTGCGTGCCGCGTCCGGGAGACAACAAGACGCCAGGGTGACGCAGTCGCAGGACAACCTTGTTCTCCAGACCTGCTATTAGGGTGTCGTCGGAAATGCTTCAAGCAGTGCGACGAAGGTACGCTGCCGGGCAGCGTACCTTCGTCGCAAACGTGAGGGTTACGGTCGAATTTCTACGGGGATCTCGACTGTTTTGGCCCCTCCAAGCGAACCGCTCGCGACGATTGTGATGGTATACGTCCCCGGACGGGTCCCTTTCACGCGCACCACGACGGACTCATCGTACGCCCTCTCCAGTGTCGGGACCGGCTCGACGATCTCCACGGATGGGGACGACGGCGTCGTGGAGAACCGGACCTGCCGGATGGGGAGGCCATTCGAGCGGACGACGAGACGGATCTCGAATGGTTCATTGACACGGGCACTGAGGGCGCCGGTGTCGGCATCGGCGCGTTCCAGGCTGAGGGACGGCGGGGGCAGCGCGGTGAAGTCGATGCTGGAGCCTGCAAGTAGTTCAACCCGTTCGATGAGTGGAGCGCCGAGGTGGTCAAGGTGGACGCTGAGCGTGTTTGATCCCTCCTTGACGCCTCTCAACTGCAGGTAGTTGCGGTAGCGGAACTCGAACGTCTTCCCTTGGACAACACCCGAGGCCGCGCCCGTGAATTGCTCGGTGCTCATCCAGCGCACGAGATGGGCCTTGTCTGGCCGAAACTCGATCAGCGCGACGGCGAACCCATTCGTCGCCACCGACACATAGTCGATGGCGTCGGCTGGCGCACCTTCCGTGAAGGAGACTCTCAGGGTGGCGTCGAGGATGAACCAGCCAGGGACACCCTGTTGCGCATCTTCCGGCAACGTCACGGTCGTCGAGTTGGCAGCGGTATACGCGAAGGGATCGCCGCTCGTCGCCTGGAGCGTTCCATCCAAACGGGCGACCGTCTGGAACGGTGTGGTGCGTGCTTGTTCATAGAGGGTCGTGCTGCTATTGCAGGCGAGGAACGGGATCGCCATGAGCGTCATCAACGCGTGGAGCCAGCGATTCACCGGACGTTACCTACCAGCAGGATTGATACGGTACCGGAAAAAACACCTGCGTGGCGTACCGGTCGTTGGACCAGTAGTGAGCAATACCATTCCGGACCTCGTAGCGCCAGTTCTCATTGTTGTACATATTAACCGCATCAACGTAGACTGGCTTGTTGCAATCGTTGCGGAACACTTGGGCAAAGTGCGACTCCGCCGTCTCGCCATACCCATGATACCTACCACTGCCACACCCGGATTGTTCCCTGTAATCTCGATGGGTCGTCCCGAAGACGAAGTAACCCAACCCCGGATTGTGGAGCATGCTGTCGTACTGATCGGCATAGACACGCAGGTGGTAATCATTGCAGGTTTTCATTTTTTTCCCCTCCTGCCCATACCAGACCCAGTCGACACTGTTGTCGGTCACACGTCCGTACATCCAGCCACCGTTGGCATAGTAGCCATGGTTCACCAAGGAGTTCTCCACCTTTGAAACGGATGCGTTGTTCGTGAAGATCATGGTGACGGCCCAGTCGACGTTGTACTGTGATTCCCACTGGCTCGTGAAGTCGTAGTTGCGGAACACGTCGTCGTAAGAGGTGAAGTATCCGAAGTTGTACGCCTCCCCGGCGTCCGCGTTCGACGTGCTGTAGACGCCACCAGCGATTCCCATCACGATCCCGATCGCGCAGCCGAGCACAACAACCCGCAGTTGGAGCATGTGTGTCTTGAGCATGTCAGGATCCTCCCATCGAGTGACTCGTCGCATTCACGTCGGCGCTCGGATTTCAGGCAATCCAGCACGGACGGATGGCGACTAGTCTATTCCGCATAACTTGATCTCTTGATACTCGCCGGTGAACTCCTCTTCGCCGATCAGGTGATATTCGTCGTGGCTGAAGGGAGTGATATTAACCACGACGCCGGTCTGCAGATTGACCAACACATGGATCGATGTCACATCCGCGTACGTCGCCCGATACGGCACGATGATGGGGTCTTCCTCCGGGTTCGTCTCGCAGTTCGGCGTCGACCACGTGTACCACTCGCCGGTGACCGTCGAGGGACCTTCAAAGGCGATGTCGACGATCCCGCCGATGAGTGAGAGGCGCTCGCCCGTCCACATCCCCACCTGGGCAACCTGGTA
This sequence comes from Chloroflexia bacterium, assembly GCA_013696045.1. Classification (GTDB taxonomy): domain Bacteria; phylum Chloroflexota; class Chloroflexia; order Thermomicrobiales; family CFX8; genus JACCZH01. The sequence goes on along the minus strand of JACCZH010000012.1, from coordinate 1,258 downwards.
CGCATGACCTTCAAGGATCGCCTGCACGCGCGGGTCGGCGAGGGCAACCTCCTTCACCAGTTCCTGGTCCTCGGTCGTGAAGACCGGTAGGCTCGCGAGGTCCTCGTCAGGGATAAAGGTTCCCTGCGGCGCCCGCAACGCGTCGTCGTCGAGTCCGAAAAGGTTGTCCGTGGCGATGACGGTCAGCGCGGTCGTCAGGGCGGCGACGCAGGCGACGAGTGCGGTGAGTGCGAGGACGGGTCGGCGCATCGACGACCTCCTGTTGATTCAATCGTTGACTCAGTGATGCGATTGGTTGCTGCCAATGTAGCCGAGTGGGGGGCGTTGTCAAGTAGCCGATGTGCCTCATTAAGATTGCTACCGAACGGGGTAGTGGTGCCTCATAAGTTGGGTTACCCAACGAGGGAGGGCAAGTATGACCCGTCAGAGCATTCTCGAGTACGCCGCAACGCTCCGTCCACGCTACCAGCTCGCGGGGAAACGCGAGAAAGGGGCGCTGCTGGATGCGTTCTGTCGCCTCACGGGCTATCATCGCAAGGCCGCGATTCGGCTGTTGGGCCGGAGCCCTGCCCGTGCAGCGGCTGCACGGCGTGGCCGTCCACGGCAGTATGATCGCACCGTAGTGCCAAGCTTAGTCGCGATCTGGGAGGCCAGCGATCGGTTGTGCTCCAAACGACTGGCCCCGTTCCTGCCAGGGCTCGTGGATGCGCTGGAACGCCACGGGGAACTGACCCTGCCGGCCAAGATGCGCGCGCTACTCGTGCAGCTCAGCCCCGCCACCATTGATCGCTTGCTCGCGCCAACTCGACAGCGGCAACGCCGCCAACCCATCACCCAATCGGCGGCCTCGGCCGCGCTCAAAGCCCTGGTGCCGGTGCGCGCGTTCGGTGAGTGGACGGGGGTGACTCCCGGATCGTTCCAAGCCGACCTGGTCTTCCACTGCGGCGAGCAGACAGCCGGTTTTCACCTGACCACGCTCGTGATGATTGACGTGGCCAGCGGCTGGACTGAGTGCCGGGCGGTCTGGGGGCTATGACAGCGTCGTCCGGGACGAACGCGGCGAACGGCGGCGAACGTCCGTTCCGCAGCTCGATCATCGCTGTGCGGCATTCACAAAGGAAGACCCCATAAGTCCTAACTCATGAACCCGCCGAGGGCATCGAGTACCCCGCCCTACGAACCATGACTCTCCCACTGAACGGATAACTTCCGCGGCTGACCTTTCGGGACATTGACGCTTTCCAGCGTGGGTGTCAGT
>JACCZH010000569.1 GCA_013696045.1 Chloroflexia bacterium | reverse complement strand
GCTATCTTGGTCCGTGAGAGCGTTCTACCCTCGCGCCCGAGCCGCCATCTCCTGGTCAACCTCATAGGGCCAGGTGCGGCGTTGCTCGTCGACCACATCCACTTCCAGCCTGCCGACCTTCTCGATCTCCATCAGCTCGTGATCGCCATGTTGCAGTGGTCCCAGCCCCTGGTGGTTGGTGCCGCACATGATCACATCCCCCGGCACCAGCGTCATGTACGACGACAGAAATGCCAGCATCTCCACCACCGGGTACTCCATGTCCGCCGTCGAGTAGCTCTGGCGCTGCTGGCCGTTGACGATCAGCGTGATCTGCAACTGCTGTGGATCGCCCACCTCGTCCGGCGTCACGATGGCCGGTCCCAGCGGCGTAAAGGTGCTGAACGACTTGCCGATGCGGCTCGGTCCCATGCGGCCTATGCCGCGGCCGGAGACATCCATGGCGCAAGTGTAGCCGGCCAGTGCCTCATAGGCGCCCTCATCGGCCGGAAGGTCTTTCGAGCGCTTGCCGATGACCAATCCTAGCTCTGCCTCGTGGTGAAAAATGGTTGCCGGATGCGGCGGCAGCACAACTGTGCCACCGGGATCAAGCACGGAATCCGGACTCTCCAGGAACATGTCCTGCTCGCGGCGTTCACGATCGACACCTTCGAAATAGTTGCGAAATGCTGCGATCAGCTTGGGTGGGCGCGGAACGGGCGCCAGGATGGTTGCGCTTCCGGTGATATCCGCGCTGGCGGCCATCTTCTCTACCTGATCGCGCCGCTCGTGAAACGCTCCCAGAATCCTGGGCATACGGTCAACTGCCGACCGGTAGGGGATATCCTCGAAGATCGCCGACACGTCAACGACGCCGTCGTCGCGCAGCACGCCGATGCCGAACTCTGCCGTGTGTACCAGTTTCATGAAGACTCTCCTGCCTGGGCCGGCGCGGGGTTCTGTGCGGACTCTCTCACCCGCGCGGCCATCGCCTCGTCCACGCCACGCTGCCAGCTACGCGCCTCTGAATCCTTGACATGCAGCGCGAACTTGCCGATCTTGTCGATCGCCGTCACAACCGTGTCACCATCCTGCATGGCGCCGAGGCCCTGGTGGTTGGTGCCACAGCAAATGACGTCCCCGGGATGTAGCGGCGTCACCGAGCTGATGTAGGCGAGCAGCTCGGGGATTTGACGCTCCATATCGCTGGTGCGGTAGTCCTGTCGTAGCTCGCCGCCGACCTCAACGGTGACGTGCAGATCGTGCGGATCGCCGATCTCATCCGGCGTCATAATCCAGGGCCCGAAGCCCCCGAAGGTGTCAAACGACTTGCCCAGGAAGCTGGAGACGCTGGTCTCTCCGAGGCCACGCGCCGAGACATCGTTATAGACCGTGTAGCCGAAGATGGCGTCCATGGCGTTCGCTTGGCTGAGATCTTTCGATTCCTTCCCGATCACCACCGCGATCTCGGCTTCATGATGGAAGATACTCGCCTTGTGAGGCGGAAGAATCACCGTGTCACCATCACCACTGATCGACTCGGGCGATTTGAAGAAGATATCCAGAATTTGTTTCGGCCGGTCGGTGCCTTCGCGGTAGTTGCCAACCAGGCAGACGATCTTGCTTGGTCGCTTAAGTGGTGAGTGCAGCTGGACATCGCTGAGTGGTTTGCCTCCACCAGCGTCTGTCCGGCTCTCGATATCACTCTTTAGCTCAGCAAAATGGGTGATGAGATCGGGCAGCAGGTCCTCTGGCCCAAGTGGGCGATACTGCTCGAGCAGGTCGTTCAGTTCGACAACCGTGTCATCGGCCGCCACGACGCCAATGCGATCGTCGTCATACATTGCGATGCGCATGCCACGCTCCTTTCGTTTGGTGTTGCTCCGGTCCGACCGGGAGCATCTTTATCGCATGGCCTCGGTATGCTGTCAATCTATGCGACACTGTTCACAATGATCATTCTGAGCGGCACGCAGCAACGTCGACGAATCCTTCGACCTCGTTTAGATTGATAGATACATATTTGGGATGACTTCCAGGAAAGAGGACACATGGCGGAAATGCAGCAGCTGAGAATTGGGATTGCTACCGGGCAGCGCGATCCATGGCCGGTGTTGGTGGAGAAATGGCAGGAGATCGAGGCGCTGGGGTTTGACACTGGCTGGGTGGTCGATCACTTTCTGGGTGGGGAGGATGAGCTGGTCCCCTACTACGAAGCCTGGACGCTGCTGGCCGGCCTGGCGGCCGTGACCGAGCGTATCCGGCTCGGGATTATGGTGTGTTCCAACACGCATCGCAACCCGGCGTTTCTGGCCAAGCAGGCTGTCACCGCCGAGCACATCTCCAATGGGCGCTGCGACTTTGGCATTGGCGCGGGCTGGTATGAGCGCGAGCACGAGGCGTATGGTTACGAGTTCCCGAGCCCGAAGGACCGGGTGGACATGTTCGCCGAGGCGCTCGAGATTATTGACAGTCTTCAGAAGAACGACCGCACCGACTTTGAAGGCAAGCACTACACGTTCGTCAATACACCCTTTCTGCCCAAACCGATTCAGCAGCCGCGTATGCCGGTCGTCGTTGGCGCCAGCGGATCACGAATGCTGCAATTGACCGCCAAACACGCCGATATCTGGAACACGCGCTCACCGGTGGCCGAAGCCGTGGAGAAAAGTAAGCGCCTGGACGACGCCTGCGAGAAGGTTGGCCGCGATCCTCAATCCTTGATGCGCTCTATCTGGCCGTTCCAGCACCCATTCGAGTCGGTTGAGAACTTCCGTGAGGTGTTCGAATCCTATTATGAAGTCGGATTCCGGGACTTTATCTTTGGTTGGCCGCCGGACGAGGCAACGGTGGACATCATGCGCGAGGTCGCTCGAGAGGTCGTCCCCGAGCTTCGTCAGCGGTAGGTCCAGAGGCGGTTGTTACAATAGTGGTATCGGAATCCGCAACGTAGATAGCATGAGGGAGGCCATATGAACGAGCTACAGGGTACGAACGTCGCCATGGTGCTGGCAGGCAACTTCGAAGATGTTGAAGCCATCGACCCCAAGAAATACTTGGAGGAGCGGGGCGCGAAGGTGACGGTCATCGGGCTCGAGATGGGCAAGATCGAGGGTAAGAAAGGCGGATCGTTAGACGCCGATACCACTTTTGAAAAGGTGAAGGTTGGTGACTTCGACGCGCTGATTATCCCCGGTGGCGGCGCTCCCGAGAATCTCCGCATTCATGACAACGCCGTTCAGTTCACGCGCGACTTTGCCGAGAGCGGCAAGCCTGTCGCAGCCATCTGTCACGGCGCGCAGCTGTTGATTTCGGCTGATGTCATCCGCAACAAGACCATCACCTGTGTCAGCAAGATCCGCGACGACGTTAAGAACGCCGGTGCGAATTATGTCGATGAAGCGCTCGTTACGGATGGAAACTTCATCACGTCACGCGTTCCGGGCGATATCGATGTGTTCAACAAAGCCATTGCGGATAGCCTGGCCAAGGTCGCCGTCGGAGACGCCGTCGGAGACTAGCCGCCTCCACGACAGAATTGTGAGGGGCGGTGGGTTTCCATCGCCCGTTTGTCGTTTGATACCGGCACGTTCACGTTATACAGGACGCGGTTGTTTGTCATCATGCAATTAGGTGACTGCCAACGAAAGAGAGGGCATCATGTCTCTAAGACAAAGCATCACGACGCCCGGGGCGC
>JACCZH010000567.1 GCA_013696045.1 Chloroflexia bacterium | reverse complement strand
CAGAAAATAACGAGTTATGTCTCGTTTATTACCGGCCCAAGCCGTAGCGCCGACATCGAGCTGGCGCTGGCCGTGGGTGTGCATGGTCCGAAAGAAGTTCACATCGTTCTGCTCGACAACGGCCGCTGGGCTACCCGCGAAGACCCGGACTTGACCGAGGCTCTGCACTGTATCCGTTGCGGGGCGTGTTCGAACGTCTGCCCGCCGTATCAGATCGTCGGCGGGCATGTTTTTGGACACATCTACACCGGACCAATCGGTCTCATCATGACGGCCATGCACCACGGGCTCGAGAACGCTGCCGGGCCACAGAGTCTATGCGTGTCGTGCAATGCCTGTGAAACGGTCTGTCCGGCTGAGATCCCGATTCCGAAACTTATTCTGGACGTGCGCGCTCGCGTTGTTGATGAGTTCGGTTTGCCCAGGGTAAAGGAAATGGGCGTGGCTCGCTGGAGCGATCCCAAATCCGGCGGGCGTTGGGCGGGGATAGCCGCCAGAGCGGCCGGGTTGCTGTCTGACGAGAAAGGCGTGATCCGCAGGCTTCCGATGATGCCCGAAGCGACCGTGAACCGCACCCTTACCGCTCCCGCCAGACATCCTCTGCGCGAGCGTATCCGCCGCAATGGCCAGCCCACGGTTGCACATTTGTCAAGCAGCAAAGCCGCCGGCATGCGGGTGGCCTATTTCCCTGGATGCCTGATCGACCGGGTTATGCCGGAAATGGGTGAGGCTGTTCTGAAGGTGCTTGAGGCCTGCGGCTGTGACGTCTACTTCCCTCAGGATCAGCACTGCTGTGGGCTCATCGCCCTGAACGTTGGCGACAGGACGCATGGCCGGCAAATGGCAGAGCAGACCATCCGAATGCTTGAAGCCATCGAGGCGGACGTTGTGATAACCAACAGCACGAGTTGTCTGGCGGCCATCGCCCAGGATTACCAGTCGCTCTTCGCACATGATGAAGTATGGCGGGTCCGTGCCGCAACCCAGGCCGCGCGCCTGACGGAGTTTTCCGCGTTTATCATGAATGTCGCCCAGCTTGATCCTGGCGACTTGCCCCGTAAAGACGGAATCAGCGTGACGTACCACGATGCTTGCCAGTCGGCCAACGCGCTTGGGCTTGGCGACGCATCGCGCGCAATTGTGTCAGAGCTGTTGGGTTATGAGCTGCGCGAGATGGAAGATTCACGGGTGTGTTGTGGTTTTGGTGGTTCGTTCTCGATGGATTACCCGCAGGTTTCCACGGCAATCCTGGGCAAGAAGCTCACCAACGCGGCTGAAACCGGCGCTCGGATCGTTGTCGCAGACAACCCTGGTTGCCTCATGCAAATCAGGGGCGGCCTCAACGCCAGGGGGAGCGACATGCGGGCGCTACACGTCGCGGAGCTGTTGGCGGAGCGGCTCGATAATCATAAGATCTGATTCGGCATCCCGTAACCTCTACGATTGGCAGGTTTCGCACACTCCGAAGACTTCGAGCATGTGGTTTGAGATCTGGAAGCTGGTGCTGCGCTGGAGGTCGGCTAGCAGGTCGCCGACATTGCAGCCGTCAAACGGAACGACCACCCCGCAGGATGAGCAGATCAGATGGTGATAGTGCTTGTCTCGGCCTTGCCCGAGCACATATGAGTGGCAGCCGTCCGGACGATGGAGACGGTCGAGAACGCCGATTTGGGCAAGCACGTCGAGTGTACGGAACACGGTCGCCCGGCCGACCTTTGGGTCCATGCCGTCAACCCGGCGCACGACGTCTTCAGCTGAGAAAGCTTGCTCGAAGTCTAGTACCGTCTCTGCAATAGTGCGGCGCGGATTCGTCATCCGGTACCCATGATCTTGCAGTAACTTGAGTGTTTGATCTAGTGAATATGCCTGTGCCTGCATTCCTGTAGGATCCTTTCAGTCAAGTTTGAGTGTAGCATGAGGGCCAAATTATTCTGTGTTCCCGGATGGTGCAATGTTGAGGGGTAGGGCACGATCAGAGCCGTTGAGACACTGCGATCATTGAGGCCGCCGCGCGCCCGCGAAGCGCTTCCCGCGATTGGCCCACAAACAGGAGACGCGGCGGTGACCCTCGTAGGAGGCTTGACGCCGGAGGACGCTGTTGAGCGGTTGCTCCAGACTATCGACGTTCCGACAGCTGAGCCAATTCTGGTCCTGCCCTCGATGCCAAACCGACCCGCTTCCGGAACCCATCCAAAGATCGCCGCGGGACTGCTGAGCGCTGTTCGCTCGCCTACAGCGGTCGGTATTCCAGATGGAACAACGCTGCCGGTCAAACGGCGTTGGGAAAATCTGGCAAGAACATTGGAAGCGCGGACGGTCACACTTGGGCGCCGCGGTTGGGACCGCGTCGAGTTTCCGGGCGATAGCTATCGTTTGGACGCGGCTTTCTTGCCGTCTGAACTCACGGATGCCGCGACATTGATTGCTATGCCAGCTCTGAGAGATGACGCTCTGGCGATAGGATTCTGGCGGGAGGTCGCTCATCCACACACCCGGTTACGAATGCACAACGTGGATCGTGACTGGATGATGGCAGAGCTTTCTACGACACTGCGCGCCAACTACCTGTTGGATGCTAGCCGCCTGTCTGGTGGCCTGTCCATCAATTTACTGGCCTGGACGGATAATTCCGTCGCCGCTGAGCTGGTTGGCCTCGGCATCCGGCGTTATCTGGAAGAAGCTCGGGGGTATGAGAGCGTTGGCCCATGGGAACATGCTCGGGTACAGGCTGCCGCCGAACTGGGCCACGGCCCGATGTCGGGATCGGCGATCCTCTTGCGGGCCGATGAAACGCTGGATGGTACGAGGACGATCGCTGTCTATCTTGCCGATCAGCTTGGCTGCGGCATCGAGTGGGTAACGGCAAGGAATACGGATGGCGGATACATTGCATAGTCCGATGGGAGCACGACGCCAACCATCGCGGTCCGAGCTACTCGTCCACCCAAGACTGACGTTGGCGGAACATCCACTGGCGGATGCTCTTCTGGCGATCATCCGGGATAGCCGCAGCGGACCGGCACTGTTTGGTGAGTCATCGTCAAAGCTGGCGACGTTTTTGTTGTGGGAGGCCTGCCGTTCTTTCCAGACTTCTCCGGATGCAGTGCCGGGATTTAGCGGGGCGCCAGTCGAAGTGCGGCGACTAGCAACACGCTCCGCCGGAATCGTCATACTGCGGGCGGGCGAGGTTTTTGCGAACCCTTTTCGAGCATTGTTTCCAGATGCCCCGCTCTATCACCTCGGGATTGCGCGCAACGAGGAGACACTGGACCATCGCGTATACAGTGACAATGTGCCAAACCTCTCGATTCCGACGGACCGCGTGCTGATTCTCGATCCAATGCTGGCAACCGGCGGATCGGTGGTCGTCACCATCGAGCGGGTGCGCAAGGTTTTCAGCGGAAGGATTGATGTTGTGGCGCTTGTGTCCGCTCCGCTTGGAGTCGAGGTTGTGTTGCGGGCGGACGAGCGCACGCAAATTGTTACAGCCGCACTGGATGAGCGCCTGGACGAGAATGGCTATATTCTGCCGGGATTGGGAGACGCAGGAGATCGATTCTTTGGCACAGTAGCAGGCTGAACTCCGGGTTACGGCGCTTGTTTGCAATTGTCATCTTGACCGCGGGGTACCCCGCGGTCAAGATGACAAACGATTTGAAAGTCGCTCTAGGGTCTCCAGCCC
>JACCZH010000556.1 GCA_013696045.1 Chloroflexia bacterium | reverse complement strand
GCGCCCGACACCGCATTCAGATCAGCCGGCGCTCCAGTAATGTAGTGGTGAACGAGGAGCATACCTTTGGGTAGATCTCTGGATTGGAGCAGCAAGGACCATGAGGGAACGCACGCGCAACGCGTGTTGAGTTCCACAAAGAGAGTGTGCTGGCGGGCTAACCTCCATGCTTGGCCGGGCATGGGCAACCGGACCGTGAAAGCAGGTGTCTGTCCGGCGCGCCGGACAAGGTAGACGCGGCTGGACAACCCGCCCGCCGCCGGAATGGCTTGCCACTCCTTCTCGGAGATGACATCCGCTTGGGCCAGTGCCGCAAGAATGTGGATTTCGATGCCGGCAATCTCATTCATCACACGGTGTAGGATACCCGCATGATGCAGACGCCGCAGGCCAGAATACGATATGAAATCCTGAACGTTCCAGTTGACGCCGTTGACCTCCACGGCGCGATTGACCGCATGGCAGCATGGCTCCGCTCGCCGGAGCCGGGCTTGCGGCATGTCGTGACCGTTAATCCGGAGTTTGTCATTGCCGCCCGGCGTAATCCGGCGTTCCGGGAGGTACTGGGGAACGCTTCTCTGGCCACGGCGGATGGTATCGGTATCGTCATCGCGGGCCGGATGCTGTCGCTGCCTATTCGCGACCGCGTCGCGGGCGTGGATCTGGTTGATGGATTGGCGGCACGGTCACCTGAGAACTGCCGGATGTTCTTTCTGGGAGCGGCGCAGGGAGTCGCGTCCGAGGCGAAGAAGGTACTTGAACAGCGTTACCCCGATGCGCAGATTGTTGGGACGTACGCCGGCGCTCCGGATGACGAGCTTTTCGGCATGATCGAGCGGCAATTGGTGGACGCGCGGCCGACGGTGCTGCTGGTTGCATTTGGCCATCCGCGGCAGGACCTGTGGATCAACCGGCACCGGGAGCGGCTAGACGCGCATGGCATACTGATCGCGGTTGGCGTCGGCGGCACGTTTGACTACCTCTCGGGTCGCGTTCCTCGTGCTCCTTATCTCGTCCGGCGGCTCGGTTTCGAGTGGCTCTTTCGGCTCGCGCGTCAACCCCAGCGATGGCGTCGCCAATTGGCACTGCCGATCTTCGTGATTCTGATTCTTCGTGAGCGCTTCCGGCAGGGCCGGCGGCGCAACCTGGAAACGAGCTAGTCTGTCCGTGGCCACAATGCCCGACCCTTCAGATCCATCCGAACAAACGTGTAGCTGCGGCTCCAACGTGCTGACCCGGCTGCGCTGCTCACGCTGCGGCAAGCCTATCTGCCCACGCTGCATGGTGGCGTCACCGGTTGGCTATCGCTGTCCGGAATGCGCGCGCGGCCCCCGTCCGGCTGTCTACAATCCTTCCACCAGCGGGCTCGTCAAGGCGGCCGGCATCGGCGTCGTCGTGTCTGCGTGCCTGGGTTTTTTCTGGGGCAGCTACCCGAGCTGGGGCTTCTATATGGCTCTCCTGCTAGGCTTCGGCGTGGCGGAGAGTGTCGCCAAAGCCTCTAACTACAAACGCGGTCCCGAGCTTCTGGCGCTCTCGATGGGCTGCGTGTTTTTCGGCATTGTCGTCAGCCGCTTTACTATTGCTCAGCTCACTCCCGGTCTGGCGTTGGGCTTGTTGCTTGATAACCCCGGCGATCCATTCCTGCGGGCGGTGTTCTACCTGCGCTTTATCCCGGATATGCTCTTCATGGCAATCTCCCTGGCAATTTGCTACGTGCGCTTCAAGTGATGGAGGCAGTCTTGCGCTCTCTGCTGGGACGCCTCGGCGGTAAACGGGTACTGGTGGTTGGAGACCTCTACCTCGATCACTATATTTTCGGCCGGCCGAACGGTATTTCGCGTGAAGCGCCGATCATGGTGCTCGATGAGCAGCGCCGCGAGGACCAGCTTGGGGGTGGCGCGGCGCCGGCATTGGCGTTGCGGCAGCTTGGTTACGATGTGATGGTGGCCGGAGTGATTGGGGATGATTCCGAGGGTGAGAGGGTGATTGAGCTTTTGACCTCCGCCGGGATCGATGCTTCGCTGGTGTTGGTTGACCCCACCCGCCCGACAACCACCAAGGTGCGTCTGGTGGCCGAGGGCTTCCTGCTTTTTCCACAACAGATTGTGCGGGTGGACCGCCAGGAGAGAGCGCCGGTCCCGGCCAACGTTGAGCGAGCGGTCGGCCAGGCGATCCGCACGGTGCATGTTGAAGCTGTGCTGGCGTCTGACTATCGCTCGGGAGTGTTGACCAGGGGTGTCGTTGACGCGATCCGGGAGCTGCAAGGACTGCAG
>JACCZH010000549.1 GCA_013696045.1 Chloroflexia bacterium | reverse complement strand
GGTAGCCGGGTATCGATTTGCCTTAGATACTGCGGTCGCTCTCGTTTCCAGAGAGGGACTCGCGCATGCCGGTGTCGGCCTGGACATTACGCATGCGGTAGTAATCCATCACTCCGAGGTTGCCGGAGCGGAAGGCTTCGGCCAGGGCGCGCGGCACTTCTGCCTCGGCCTCGACCAATCGAGCGCGCATTTCCTGCTCTTCGGCCACAGCCATGGCACGGCGCTTCTCGGCTTCCGCCTGGGCGATTTTCTTGTTTGCCTCAGCCTGGTCGGTCTGCAGCTCTGCGCCGATATTACGTCCGATATCCACATCCGCGATATCGATTGAAAGGATCTCGTAAGCCGTCCCAGAGTCCAGCCCGCGTTGCAGCACGGTGCGGGAGATGGCGTCCGGATTTTCCAGCACTGCCTTGTGGTCGACCGCGGAACCAATCGACGAGACGGTGCCCTCGCCAACACGGGCGATGATCGTTTCCTCGCCGGCGCCACCGACCAGCCGGTCGATGTTGGCCCGCACGGTTACGCGGGCAACTGCAACGACCTGAATTCCGTCTTTGGCGACGGCGGAGACCCGCGGTGTCTGGATGACTTTCGGGTTAACACTGACCTGCACGGCTTCGAGTACGTCGCGTCCCGCCAGGTCAATCGCGGTGGCACGCCGCCAGGGCAGTTCGATGTTGGCGCGGTCCGCGGAGATGAGCGCCTGGACAACACGTCCGACGTTGCCACCGGCCAGATAGTGAGCTTCCATCTGCCCAACGTCCAGCTCCAGGTCGGCCTTGGTGGCGCTGATAAGCGGACGCACAATGTCGGCTGGCGGAACCTTCCGCAGGCGCATCCCGATCAGGGTGCCGATACTGACCTTGACACCGGAGAAAATAGCCGTGATCCAGAGACCAACGGGCACAAAATATAAGAGAAATATAATCAGCAGCAGTGCGCCTGCGGCCGCGATAATAAGTGTCAAGCTGAGTTCGTCCACGGTGTCTCCTTCAGTTTCGGGATGATTTCATGCCGGTGTGTTCTCTGGTCGTTCGGCTCGGTCTCCTGTCCTAGTCGCTAGACGCCACCCTGCGGACCACCCTCCGGTAGCGTTCGTCGAGCGTTACCTCTATTGGCTCACCGGCGGCGATGTAGTCGCCTTCGGTCACGACATCAATCCGTTGTCCCTGAATGGTTGCGACTCCGCCAGGACGCAAGTCCGAGAGTGCGGCGCCCCGCAAGCCAACAAGCGATGGACGTTCATCTTCACGCGCCAGGTTGCGCACTCGCGCCGATCCTGAGCTGGGTTGTTCAGAGATTGGCGGGCGGCTGGGAGGGTTAGCGGGAAGTGGTTGCTCAGGTGCGCTAAAGAGACGCCGGATGCCGCGGTTTCGCCGCTCGGGGATGGTGGTTGGCACGTTGACCTGCGCATCAAGCACGAGGCCGCGAAAGCGCGTGGCTTTCGGTAGAAGGAATAAAATTGCGAGCGCGCCGGCAACGATTAAGACAAACCCGGCGGCAACCGTGCCAAGTGCGCGGTTGACGTCATCTTCCGTCACGATCTCGCGTCCTTGAACCGAAAGATAGAACCCGCCCAGCAAGCTGGCGGCGCCGAGTATGCCCGGGATGCCGAAGCCGGGAATGACAAAGACCTCGACTCCAATCAACAACACCCCGACAATGACGAGCGCCACACCCTCCCAACCAGCCAGCCCGGCCAGAAAGTGACCCCAGAAAAAGACGCCGAGCATGACCGCGCCGACGCCGGCCAATGCACCGATGCCGCCGGTGAAGACATCGGCGAGGATGAGTAGGAAGCCGGCCGAAAAGAGCAGAGACGCCAGCACCGGGCTGGTCAGGAAGCGCACCACATCTTCCGCAAGTCCGGGTGAAGTCTCCTCAATTATGGCGTCCTCCAGCCCGAGCTCTTCCAGCAATGCCTGCCGGTTGGCGACGACGCCGTCGGTGTAACCCCATTCCTCGGCTTCGGTCGTGGTGAGGGTGAGTAAGCGCCCCTCTTCAATTAGCCCGTCAATCGCGACAACTGGGTCAACCATCGCCTCGGCAACCTGGGGGTCGCGCCCGCGCTGTTCGGCGGTGGCCCGGAAGGTTGAGCGCACGGCCGAGACGGTTTTCTCGTCGGCGGTTTCGCCGGCGCCGGTGATAGGCGTCGCGGCCCCCATAACACCTCCGGGAACCATATAGACGTCTTCAGCCGCGATAGCGATCAACGCTCCAGCGGAGAAAGCCTCACGGTTGACGAAAGCAATCGTGCGGATATCCGCGCCAAGCAGGGCGCTGCGCATCTGGAGAGCGGCGTCAAGGCGGCCACCGGGTGTGTTGATCTCCAGAATGACAGCGGCGGCGTTCGCGTCGGAGGCTTCGTCCAGCACCCTCGACAAATACGGTGCGAGTCCGAGATCGATCGTGCCGCTGATATCGACGATGTAGACGGTCTCGTTCTCGGTCTGAGCCTGTACTCTGGGCGCGATCACCGACATCGTAAGGCCGGCGAGAAGCAGAATGAGGCCAAGGAGCGTGGTTACCGCCCTGCTTCGATATCTACCGGAGATCATCTCGATGAGCCTGCCTTCTAAAGAGTACGTTGCTGAGCGTTGAAGTATAGGTTGAGGCAGTGAGTAGCGCTGGGTATTACTGGATACTAGCCAGCGACCCGACCGCTGAGGAACCGTCCACTGCGCGTGACGTGGAAGAATATTTGTTCGAGTGAATTGTACATGAACCGGCGGGTTTTGGCATCTTGACCGCTGGGCCTGTGTCGGATACACTCTGGCTTCAGTTACATACATCATGATGTATGTTCAAATCCGGAGGGCCCAAATGCGGCGCACTAACATTTACTTGGACGAGAATCAGTTGCAAGCGCTCAAGCGTCTCGCGGTCACGGAAGACCAGAGTGTCGCTGCGGTCGTTCGTGATGCCGTGGACACTTATCTGAAAGATAGGGCTAGTGACGACGTAGCTTGGAGTAAAGAGCTCAAACAGCTTCTTGAGCGGGTACAGAGCCGAATCCCGCCCGATATTACGCCGGATGAGATTGAGGCTGACATTACGTCTGCCCGTGAGGAAGTCCGGCAGGCACGTCGTGCAGCGCGTCGTCGTTGATACCAACGTCTGGGTCTCGGCTTTTCTGAATCCCGCCGGGCCACCAGCGCGAGTACTTGCGGCATTGGATCAACGACGATTTACATTGGTGGCAAGCGAGTATCTACTCGCCGAGATAGCGGAAGTACTTACGCGGCCCCGCGTTGTGCGTCGGTATGCCGTCACCCCGGAGGCTCGCGACATCTTCATAGAACTCCTGCATACTCGCGCCGTTACCGTGCCCACGGATGGCAGTGTTCAGATCTGTCGCGACCCGGACGATGATATGGTCATCGAAACCGCCGTTCGTGGCCGGGCTGACATGCTTGTGACCCGTGATGACGACCTCAAAGGCTCCAGCGAGGTTATGGAGTATCTGGACGCGGTGGGTGTTGCTGTCGTCAGCGTTCAGCGGTTTCTGGATATTCTGGAGCTATAGTCGCAGCCGCCGGCCAATCCGCTTTGCCAACTCCGCTAATTCTTCCTCAGGTATGTCCAGAATCCCGTGCTCAAGCATCACAGCCTGGAACTGCTGCTCCTCATAAGGCACGCCGGGCGGCAGCGGGGCAATATGCCAGTGGGCGTGGCTGTTCCCCTGCTGGCTGCCGAAGGAGAAGATGTAGATCCGCTCGGTTGGCACTTCCTTCCGCACAGCTTCGGCAACCTGGTAGATCAACCGTTGGAGGTCGAGATATTCATCGACAGTGAAGTCACTCGTCACTCCCTCGCGGTGTTCGCGCGGGGCAACGAGGACGTACCCGCGCAGCATCGGATACTTGTTCAGGAAGACGATGGCTTGCCCGTTCTCGAAGACGTAATGGTGCTGCGGGTACTCAGGATTATGGGCGGCAATCTCACAGAGGAAGCATGGTCCAGTTTGGGTGCTCTGGACGTAGGCGTCGATGTTGATGGTTTGACGCTCTGTCACTACGCTGATTGCTCATTTCCCAGTCAGACCGAAGCCGCCGAATATCGGCTGGGGTACGTCGTGCGCGCCATGCGCAGAACCTCGCTAACGGCGACATCAGCCAAGCCGGCGTCTGGCACATCAACTCGGGGAAGATCAAGTGCGTCAAGTGCGTTGAGCCACTCATCGGTAATATCGGAAACATCTAATGCTTCGATACCAACGACTTCGTACTCGCCCCGGTTCAGCTTCTCATGGTCGGCATAGATATACAAAGGCCAGTTACGATCGTCGGGATCATCGGCGATCCACTGTCGAGGTTCTTCGGGAAAAAGGTCAAGAATGACCTTTCCATCGAAATGCTCAATCTTGACGTTTAGGGCCATAATTGTCGACCTCCTCTGTTGCGCGTTGTCGGAGCGAGGTGAAAGAGACGTAGTAGCTTTCCGCCCGAAACTTGCCGTAATTCTACTACGGCATCTACAAGTTCAACCGACTTGCTTGCCAGAAGTTCTCGCTCACGGAGCCGATCCGCGTTCATGATGAAATAGCATTCGGACTGGCTGCGGAGACTCACATGCACACTTGATGGTTTAGAAAGGATCACCGAACCAGTAAGCACTGGGTCTCGTAGAACGTCGTGCTTCGTTCTTACGCCGAGTACCACATGGTCGGGCATCCAAACGTTCTGGTGTAGCCAGCCTACCCGCTCGGCGACTTCCGGTTGAATATGTCCAATGCAGAAATACCTCCAGCCGTCTTCTGCAACGCGCACCTCTGGTCCCATGTGTAATGGCCGGATCGTATCGAGATCTGCAAGACGCTTGACGCTAGGTATGTCACCGCGGTCAACACTGCTTTGCTCTTCTCCCACCTCAGTGCGTTTCCTCGATCAGATACGTCTCCGCCGCCGGCTTGTAGGGCCGGATCAGCCAGCGCGGGCGGCGCAGGTTGCCGGGGCCGGGGGCCGGGCGGGTCATGGCGAGCCACTCGGCGTAGAACTGGCGGGCTTTGTTGGTGTCGACGCTGAGGTCGCCGTAGCGGTCGTTCGGACCGGCCCTGGTTACTGTCACCTTCTGCAACCAGCAGTGCTGGCCGCTGATCGGGTCGGGCTGGACCGGGAAGGTGAGGTTCTGGTTGACGCCGGCGTCGCCCCACCAGACGCGGGAAGTGTCTGGGTCGGAGCTCGTGTAGGCCTTTGTGCCACCCATCTGCTTCATGGTGAAAGTGCCGTCGTGTTCCTGAATCTCGACCAGGCTGGAGATGCTGGGGTTGATGTTACCGGTGTCGGTCAGCCGCCAGCGACCCATGTGGTGCGAGCAGGCCACGATGCCGGGTCGGATGCCTTCCGTCACCCAGACCTTGGCGATGAAGTAGCCAATACCGGTTTCGATCCTGAGCAGGTCACCGGTCGCGACGGCTAGCCGGGTCGCATCCTCGGGGTGCAGCCAGGCCGGGTTGGAGTGCGAGATCTCATTGAGCCACTTGGCGTTGGCCGAACGCGTGTGGATGAGCGTTGGCAGCCGGAAGTTCGGTAAGAGGATCATCTCACCCGCCCCACGGTCGATTTTCGATGGGTGGACGTGGCTCTTGACCGGAGTTGGCACGGCGTATTCCGGCCAGCGCCAGTCGGCCAGCGTCTGCGAGTAGAACTCCAGCTTGCGGGAAGGCGTTGGGAAACCGGCCACGATCTGGCCGTCGATCTCGACACCGACGGTTTCCGAAGCCCCGTTCAGGCCGCGTGTCACCAGGTGCGACTCCGGATCGACTGCCGTGCCGGTCAGGTGGTCGGGCGACACTGGCTTCTCGTGCAGATCGTAGGTGGCCTTCTCGACCTCGTAGGCGCCGTATTTGCGCATCCAGGCCAGCGGAGTGAGTCCTTCTTTGGCAGCCGTCTCCGGCAGGCCGGGCACGGTGTTCTCGAACATCCACTGGTAGTGCTCTTCAACAGTGATCTTCTCACCCGGTCGGTAGGGAGATTCGTGGTGCTTGCGGATGCCGAGCGAGCCGTCTGGGTCAATCTTCCAGGAGAGCTCGATCATGAACTCGTCCTCTTCCCAGACCTCACCGGGGTTGGCCTCCCACGTGTACTGGACCTTCTTGCCCATGCGCTCCATTGCGACTCGGACAACGGGTTGACGGAAGCCGAACCAGCGGCTGCTGTGGGTTTCCTGGCTCTGATTGTCGTGCCGTTCGGGAGCGTGGCCCATCGGCAGCACATAGTCCGCCCAGTGGGTGGTTTCATTCCAGGTTGGCGTCAGGGCGGCATGCAGCTCAATCTGGGTTTCATCGCGCAACATCTCGATCCAAGAGAAGCCGTCAGGATTGGTCCAGACCGGATTGTAGACGCGGGTGAAATAGGCCGCGACCTTGCCCCTGCCCTCGCGCAGGAAATGGGGCAGCAGGAAGCTCATCTCGTGGTGCGCCAGCGGGTATTCCTTGGGCCATAGCACCTCGCTCCAGACGTGCTGCGGACCCGGCTTGGACCACGGTACCGGCACGAACTTGTCCCAGGCGTTTGGCGATGTCCCACCCTCGGTGCCGACGCTGCCGGTCAGAACGTTCAACAGGAAGATTGCCCGTGCGACCATCCAGCCGCCCAGGTTGCC
>JACCZH010000463.1 GCA_013696045.1 Chloroflexia bacterium | reverse complement strand
AAGCAGCGCAACTTGGATATCAATGACGTTCGCGCCTGGGCCGAGGAACAAGAGCCGGGCGTGATCCTTCTCACCTGGGAATGGACCGAGGGAACTGAAAACCGCGACCCGGCCGCCGACCGCAGGGCGGTCGCTTCGGCGCTATCTGTCCGGCAACGCATAAAGTCGGCGAAGCCCAGTGGCAATGGTGTGCTGGTTCGCTACAATGCTGAAGAGATCGACAAGAAGGAAATTGCTGAGCTACTGAGGGCAACCCTTGCCGTAGAAGACGACCTCAAGTCTCGCAGTAACGAGATGCTCAGGCGCGTACCGACCTATTTGAACCTGGCGCAAAAGCTCGGCCGCGACGAACGCATTAGCCCGCTGCCGGGCGCCGCTCGCGAAATGAGCTACCGGAGGGGAGGCCCGGTCAAGGCCGCGCCGCTGCAAATGGTGCCCGGATTCAGGCTGATAAGCCGCCTGCACACCATATTGCCGGTTCTGCAGAGCCTTGCGTCCTGGAGCCGCACCGCGCCGCCCGAGGTCGTCGAGAACCATCTCTCCAGTGCCGGTTTGTCGCGCGAGCAGCTTGACCTGGATCATGCCACTGCCCACGAGATGATGCTCTTTGCCCGCGAATACTCGAGCGAGAAAGCAGGCGAGATCGGCCGCAAGGCTGGAGAGCTCACCTCCCAGGCGACGACTATCGGCCGCGAGTGGATCCGCAAAGCGCAGGAGAAGCGGCAGGCTACCGATAAGCCGTAGAAGTGTAGCCCCGTTGCCGTGCTCCTGGAACGGTTGTCCACAATGATGGAAGTCTCAACCGCTACGACCGGTGCAGACTCTCGACGAATGCCTTGAGGCGTTCTTCAAGCGCCGTCGGATCGGTCGCGCAGATGGTGACATGGCCGAGCTTGCGGCCGGGACGAGGATCTTTGCCATAAAGGTGCAGATGAAGGCCGTCAATGCCCAGCATCGTGCTCCATTCTGGTGTCGCGCCAATGAGGTTGAGCATCGTCGAATATCCACGGACGGCCGTTGAGCCTAATGGCAAGCCAAGCACGGCCCGGAGATGGTTCTCAAACTGGCTCGTTTCAGCTCCTTCAATCGTCCAGTGTCCTGAATTATGAACCCTGGGCGCCATCTCATTCACGAGCAGCCGGCCCTGATGCTCGAAGAACTCGATTGTCATTACCCCGGCATAGCCAAGCTCCATCATGGCCGCTGACACGCAGGCTTCCGCGGTGCTCTGTAACTCTGGAGTCAAACCTGGCGCGGGGGCAATCGTCCGGCCAAGGATCCCGGCGCGATGCTCGTTTTCGACCAGAGGGTAGGCTCGAAACGACCCGTCAAGACCGCGCGCAGCGACGATCGACAATTCGCGCTCGAAGGGCACAAAGGCCTCCAATATGAGGGGACGCCCGCCGAGCTGTTCCCAGGCAGTGTCAATCTCAGCCACATGCTGGAGAACCGCTTGCCCCTTGCCGTCATAGCCATCTCGACGAGTCTTGAGCACCGCGGGAAGGCCGATCTCGCGCAACGCCGCGTCGAGATCATTGCGGCTGTCAACCGGCGCAAACGCCGGTGTTTGAAATCCAAGCTTCCGGAAGAATGTTTTCTCAATGAGACGATCCTGGGCAACTTCCAGCGCCGCCGGCGTTGGGTGAACCGGCAACCGCTCGGCCAGATAGCGCGCCGTTTCGGCCGGCACGTTCTCAAACTCGTAGGTTATGGCGTCCAGCCCGGCTGCAAAGCGTTCGACGGCGTCCAGATCGTCATAACTACCGGAAACAAACTCTGCCATATGCCCTGCGGCAGCATCCGGCGAGGGATCGAAAAAACGAAACCTCAGGCCAAGCGGATAGCCGGCCAGCGCCATCATGCGGCCAAGCTGGCCACCGCCGAGAACCCCAACCTTCACAGGGTGACCCTTGGGTCGGAATCATCGAGCACGCGTTGGGTTTGAGCGTCGCGGTAGGCGTGCAGCGCCTCTCGGAGCTCGGGGTGGGCGTTGGCAACGATCGAAGCCGCCAGCAGGGCTGCATTCACAGCTCCAGCTCGTCCGATAGCCAGAGTCCCGACGGGTATGCCGGCCGGCATCTGGACAATCGACAGCAGCGAATCAAGCCCGTTTAACGCTTTCGACTGCACCGGAACACCCAGGACCGGCAACGTCGTCTTGGCGGCCGCCATGCCTGGCAGGTGCGCGGCGCCGCCCGCCCCGGCGATGATGACCTCAATGCCACGTGATTCCGCCGTGGCGGCGTAGTTAAACAACAGGTCCGGCGTGCGATGCGCCGAAACGACCCGCACCTCGTAGGGGACTCCCAGCGCGTCCAGCGTCTCACTGGCATGAATCATCGTTTCCCAGTCCGACCGGGAGCCCATGATGACGCCGACCAGTGGAGTTTCTGTCATCTGTACGCACCATTTCTACTGCCGTGACATTGTCATTCCGAGGAATGACGCATGAACGCATTACGGGACAACTACGTCCTCAGGCTCTTCGGGAAAGGTCGTGCCAGGCGGGCCGGACCCTGGATTGTTCGACGCGTCTATATTCTCCGGCAAGTTCTGAACCAGGTTGCGCACTGAGTACCAGTCCGCGACAAAGAAGAACTCCTGATCGATGTACTCCTCGTATAGCAACCCGTTAATCGAGTGGCTAAAGATCCGATCGCGAGGGAGGTCCTGGCCGAATCTCGCGAGGGAGAGAACCTGCCGCGGCGAAAGGTCGGTGCGCACTGAATCCCCTACCTCGGAGATCAACTGGGGTAACTTGGTGATAACCCCCGAAACGAGCACCTGGTTGCGGATGGCCAGCAGCATTTCCTGTTGGCGCTGGGAACGCTTGAAATCATTGTCGTCGTGCCGGGTGCGGGCATAACGCACTGCTTGCACACCATCCATCTCCTGCGGCCCGGTCGCAAAATAGGCGCGAGTATAGCGATAGTCTTCGGTGGGGTACTGATCGTCCTTGATCGGCGCCTTAACGTCAACAACAATGCCGCCGATCTCGTCGACGACGCGCTCCATACCAGTCACATCCACTGTAGCCCAGTAGTCAATGCGGACGCCGAAGTTGTACTCGATGGTCTGGGCAGCCAGCACCGCGCCGCCACCCGGCAACTCATCGGTCTCACCAATCACATACGCGGCGTTTACCTTCTGCGCGAGATAGCCGGGGATCTCCACGAGGAGGTCGCGCGGAACCGAAAACATGTCCACGCGCTCTTCACCCGGATCGACCCGCACCACGATGATCGTGTCACTGCGCGGCGGATCCTCGTCGTCCGGCCGGCTGTCCACACCCAGCAACAGGATATGAACTGGGTCGTTGCCATCCCACTCCGGGTAGGGCGTCGCGGTGGGGCCGGCAGGTTCTAGTGTTGCGTCGGGCCCGGGTGTTGGAGTGGGAGTGAATTCAGGGCTCGGGCTCGCGTCTCCAGAGACCTCGTTTGATGTTGCGGTCGATGCGCTGGCTCCAGTTGCCGATGAGGGCACTGCTGGAGGTGAGGGCTGCAAACCGTCAAGGTGTGGCCGGTCAACTGGCGTTACGAAGATGTCACCCATCGCCTCGCGGGCCTCTATGGCCACCGGCACGGCAATGGAAAGCGCCCAGATACCGACGCTGAGTGGCACAATCGCGATGATGAACAGCGCCAACGCTCTCAGG
>JACCZH010000452.1 GCA_013696045.1 Chloroflexia bacterium | reverse complement strand
TCCTCGCACCAGGTTGCGATCTGATCCTGGGCGGCAAACCAGGCCGGCGAATAGACCGGCCGCCAGACTCCGGTTTCACCATGTGCGCCATACTGGGCAAGTGTCATGATGTAGTTCTCAACGAGTGCGGGATCGATCCGAGTTTCGACGGGCATCGCTCATCCTTCCCTGGTGCGTATTTGCTCGCTACAACGATTATGCACGGATCGGGCGGCAACCCAACCCCTTCTGCCTCTCCAAGTAAGTGAATAATGGTACGAAGGGGAAGGAATCCGTTGAACCAGGGGAGCACCGGTGAGGAATCCTCGCTTCTGGATAGGAATGATCGTCAGCGCTGTGGCTCTGGCTGTGGCTTGGATGCGGGTAGATCTCGATGAGGCGCTGGGTGCGTTCGGCGAGGCTGAATATGTGTGGCTGATTCCCGCCGTTGGATTCGCCATAGGATCGCTCGTGTTTCGCACGGCACGCTGGCGCGCGCTCTTCTACCCGCTCGAGCTCAGAATGAGGCAACTCTTCGGTATTCTGACCGTGGGATACACGGTCACTGCCGTGCTTCCACTGCGCCTGGGTGACGTTGCACGGGCACACCTGGTTGGTCAGATTCACCGCCAGAGCCGGGTGAGGACGCTATCAACGGTAGCAGTAGAGCATCTGATGGATGTCGTCGCGGTGCTGGTTATCCTGCTGGCGCTCGAGCCATTTGTTGCGTTTCCCGATTGGGCACGGACAGCAACCTGGGCGGCAGCCGCTATCGTCATCGCCAGCGGAGCCCTCATCGCTGTTCTATGGCAACGACGCGAACAATCGCTGGCCGGTCTCGTGAACCTCTTTGGCTGGCTGCCCGAAAAATGGACCTCATCCTTGCGCGACAAGCTGGACGCGGCGATCGATGGCTTCTCGGCGCTGGAGAGCCGTCAGGCGTCGGCCCAGGTCGTAGCCTGGTCGGCGCTGACCTGGTTGTCGGGTGGGTTCATGATGTGGGCCGTGCTTGTTGCCTTCGGACTTCCACATTCGTTCCAGGCAGCGATGTTTCTTGTTGCCGTATCAGCCATCGCCATGACGGTTCCATCTTCGCCTGGATTCGTGGGTGTCTACCACGCCTTGATCATAGAAGCGGCCACGCTGGTGCTGGGCTTCTCGAGTGGCTCGGCTGCCAGTTTTGCAGTGATGACCCATCTGCTGCTATTCCTTCCACCGGTGGTACTCGGGATCGCATACATGGTTGGAAAGCCGGACGTCTGGAACGAGCTGCTGCGCTGGCGGCGGGACACGTAACGCCATTATTTAGAGCTCGGAAGGTTCAACTGTCTGCCACCTTTGCGGGCGAACGAAGTGACCAGTCGCACTGTGTTCTCGAAGTCGTCCAGCCGCATCAGGGAGAGTGGCGAGTGGATGTAGCGGCAGGGCACCGAAACGACACCGGCCAGCACTCCCGCGCGGCTGCGCTGGATCGCGCCGGCGTTTGTGCCACCGGGTGCTGGCACCTTGTATTGCCAGCGAATGCCCTCCGCGTCGGCGATGGATGTGAGAGCCTGCACCATTCTCGGATTCCCGATCATCGAGTTGTCAAGCACACTGATGGCTGGCCCCTTGCCAAAGCCGGTGGGCTGCCTGGCCGGGATTGTGCCCGGCGTGTCTGCGGCGATGGTGCCTTCGATGGCGAGCGCGATGTCGGGGTCGATCTGGTAGGCGGCGGTCTGTGCTCCGCGCAGGCCAACCTCCTCAGCCACGGCAAAGTTGGCAACCACCGTCAAATCCAGGGCTTCGCCCTGAAGCGCTTCCAGCGTTTTGACCAGCACCGCACATCCAGCCCGGTCGTCCAGCGCCTTGCCGCACACCAGGTTGTCATTAAGGCTCTCAAATGGATAGGCGATAACTGCCGGGGAACCGATTCGAACGCCCATTTCGGCAACAGCAGCTGCGTTATCAGCGCCGATGTCGATAAAGAGATCCTCCATCTTGTGCGGCTTCTCGCGGTCAGCCGGAGGAGTGATGTGCGGCGGCGGAACGCCGACAACGCCCTTGACGGGCCGGCCGTCGTCGGTCATCACCGTCATTGAGTGCGACGGGATGATCCGTGGGTCCCAGCCACCGATTGGCGCAAAGCGCAGGAACCCATTGGGTTCAATGTAGCTGACCATGAAGCCAACTTCGTCCATATGCGCGTCGATCATGAGCGTCAACGGTCCTGATCCACGGCGGGTGGCGATCAGATTGCCGAGCGTGTCGGTTCTGACGTCGTCCACCAGCGGCCGGACGAGGGGTTCGAGCCGCTCGCGCACCGAATCCTCAAACCCGGATATCCCAAATGCGTCTGAAAGATCGTTCAGCAAAGTCAGGGTATCAAGTGCCATAGTTGTTCCTCTTCTCCCCCACAAGGATAGTCTCCCGGTTAGTTCAACCCTCACCTGTACGGTGTATTTTGTTTCCTCCTAACAAGTCTGAAAAAACGTATATACATTTCTCCGCACCCCTGTTAT
>JACCZH010000447.1 GCA_013696045.1 Chloroflexia bacterium | reverse complement strand
TCGCAGACGGTGATGACGTAATCGAAGTGCTGGCCGATGTATTCGTCGAGCGTCTTCGAGCGTGCTGCGGAGATGTCGATGCCGCTCTCGGCCATGGCGCGGATCGCGAGCGGACGCACTTCGGTGGCCTCGGTGCCGGCTGAGTAGACCTCGAAGCGGCATTTGCCGATGTGGCGCAAGAGCCCCTCGGCTATCTGTGAGCGGGCCGAGTTGTGGGTGCAGAGAAAGAGGACTCGAATCGGTCGGCCGGTCATGTCGTGCCTCCTACTAGTTCTTCTTCACGAATCAACGCGTATGCCATTGCCCCGGCCAGCGCGCCGGCGACCGGACCGAGCACGTAGAGCCACTGAGCGTCCCAGGTTCCGGAGACCAGCGCCGGGGCAAGCGAGCGAGCTGGGTTCATCGACGCGCCGGAGATCGGCCCGGCGAAGAGCGCCTCAAGGCCAACCGTCCCACCAATCGCGATGGCCGCGGCCTGGCCAACCGCCCGCACATCGGTGGCGACGGCCATGATGACGAACATCAGGAAAAAGGTGAGGATGAACTCCAGCACCAGCGATTGTCCAGCACCGTCACGCGGCAGCGTTGCGCCGAGCGCCCCAACGTTGCCAAACAGGCCGCGCAGCGCCAGGGCCGCCAGCAGCCCTCCCGCTAACTGAGCGCCGATGTAGACCGGCGCTTGGCGGAGCGGAAAGTGCCGGGCCACACAGAAACCGAGGGTGACAGCCGGGTTCAGATGTGCGCCGGAGACGTGTCCGGTGGCGTAGATCATCGCCATGACGATCAACCCGAACGTCAGCCCGATCCCGACGTGCCCGATCGCGCCGCCGGTGACGGCGTTGATGGTAATCGCCCCCGCGCCGGCAAACACCAGGCCAAAGGTGCCGATCAGCTCGGCCAGCGCCCGGCGCAACAACCCCCGGTCGATCACGTCCCCTCCACTGCGTCTGCCGCGCACGGCAGTGGTGTCGGATCGTACTCACCATCGTCAAGCAACCAGCTCAATTGCCCGGCCAGCCCATCCAGAGCATCGCGGTTCAACCGGTAGTAAAGCCAGCGCCGGTCTGTCGCGTGCGGGTACGATGAAATCAGCCCCGCCCGCCGCAGCACGCCCACATGGTGCGACACCACACTCTGTTTCAGCCCCAGCTCCTCGACGACGTGACACACGCACTGGTCCCGCCGCCTCAGTAACGCCAGAATCGCAAACCGCGTCGGGTCGGCCAGCGCTGCCAGGTGTTCGAGCGTCGCGCTCCGTGCATCGGTTTGTACGGTCATTCGAAACAGCCAATCGATATACCGACGATGATCGATGTATTGATATGATAGCCGTTCGCTGGCGTCTGTCAATGGTTTCGCAGGTCGGATTGTTCCTTGACTATGTACGTCTATTCAGGTTGATGCTATAGTCCGCCGGGATGCCAAGAATCAACATTCGCTTCGAGCGATGATCCGGGACGTTGGTTGATCCGGATTGTCCATGGGAGCCGGGCATGACGAAACGTCCTCTTCAAATCGCAATCCAAGACGCTCTCCCAGGCGAAAGCGTCGAATTGCTCAACACGTACCTCGGAGCCCCAAGCTCAAGTCTCCTGACGGTTGAAGAGGCCGCACAATCCACCGGCGAGAAGGTTGGCGCGATCACACATTGGGTCAGAACCGGCCTACTTACCGTCCACAGCGATTTGAGCGGCCCATGCATCAGCAAAGCAGATCTTGATCGCGCATGGGCCGATGAACAAGCGCGGCGAACTGAGCAATCTCAACGAGCGCAAGGACGTCATCCGTCGGGAGATACGACGCGACGAGTGTCACAAACACTCCCTCACCAAGCCACGTCCGAAACGTTTCTGCCAATTTTCGAAGCAGCACGCATCCGGAATGTAGAGATCGGGCTGGTTCTTCATTGGTGGCAGACTGGCATGTTAACAACGCACATAAGAGACGGTAGACACCTCGTAACTCTTTCAGCGCTTGACGCTGCCCGGCAACGGGACTATGAAAGGACTCAACGTCAGCAAACACGCAACCGTGACCAAGCAAGCCGAAAGCCTACTAACCATAAACAAACGAGGGCGGCACGTAAGCTTTTAACCAACAAAACGCCAGCGAATGATCAAATTAGGGAAAAATCTTGAAAGCGTACCCAGCAGCACGTTGCGAGTAAGCCTTCGAAGAGCAAAGCCCAAGCGTACGACGGTCTACTCACGAGCAAGCAGGCGGCGAAGGCGATTAATGTATCAACACACGTAATCCAATCGTGCATAAGCCATGGGCTCGTTCCAACGTATCCTGGCCCAAGGGGCCAACAGTATGTACGACTGGAAGACTTCCTCCGTCCAAATTTCAAACCTGCCCTACAGAACGTGATGAAGGAACAAGAAAGGCGGCGCCAAAGCTCAAAGTTCCTTTCAACCTTCGAATCTCACGCAGGGCCATCAACTGAACTCCAAGAGAATAAGACATCGCGCCTGAACGTCAAAGGTTCAGCACCTTCCAAATATGTGCATCGGGACCCTGACCGGCTCATAGCTGCAGCTATCGTCGAGCGGCTGCAGGAGATCGATCGGATGCCGCAGGAAGACGAGATGTCGCTGCGGGAGAGGATACGCCTCCGAACCCAACTTCGTCAGAGATCTCCAGGGATGTTTGAAGCGTATAAACGATCAACCAAATGTTGAAAACCGTCCAGGTACCTCGAACAATACCGAAGCGCCTGTCAGACGACGGCAGTTTGCGGCAACTATTCATCTGGTTCAATGCAACGAAACCCGCTCGTGATTGAGGCAAAGTCGAACGCGGGCGCCGGGCTGCTTTACACTGGAACGAACAGTTACACTCCGGTGTTGTGGCTGCTGGTTGTCATGTCGGCCCTGGCGTCGGTCGCGGCGCTACGGGCGAAACCCGCCTTTCAACCCCTACCAGGGAGCGTGTGATGAAAACAATCGAGATGCCCTCCGCAATCGATGAGACACTGGTCGAGATGCTGCGCGCCGTGGCGAACCCGATGCGCTACCGGATCCTCCAGATTCTGGCTGAACGCGGTGAGTGCCAGTGTGGTCCGATTGGCGACATGCTGCCCATCGCGGCATCCACCCTCTCCCAGCACTTGAAAGTGTTGCGCGAGGCCGGCCTGGTGCAGGGCACGGTCGATGGCCCCAGCGTCTGTTACTGCCGGGACGAAGAGCGCATCGACTGGCTCAAACATCACATCCAGCAGCTGTAGTGCGGTGGTCAATGCTTCCACTGGGTATCCTGAGCGGTAGGTGGGAAGAGATTCTTCGACAAGCTCAGAATGACGATACGGCATGATTCTGCTCTGGATTGCGGTTGGGGGAGCGCTGGGTGCAATCGGGCGCTTCGGAGTCTCAAGCTGGATAAGCGAACGCTCAAGCTTCAGCCCGCTGGGCACTTTCGTCGTCAACATCAGTGGAGCATTCGCCCTGGGTTTGTTCGCCGGTCTGGGACAACATCAGTTCACCTTCTCAACTGAGATATCGCACCTGGTCGCAACCGGAGTACTCGGCAGCTACACGACCTTCTCGACGCTCTTCTATGAAACGTTCAGCTTGCTCGAGAAAGACCGCAACCGGGCGGCGCTGCTCTATGCCGTGGGGTCGCAGTTAACCGGAGTGCTGGCAATTGTGCTGGGGTTGGGGATCGCGCAGTTATGGTGAGAAACCGGGCCACTAAACCGGTGTTCAGAACCG
The DNA here is from genome assembly GCA_013696045.1 of Chloroflexia bacterium. GTDB lineage: Bacteria > Chloroflexota > Chloroflexia > Thermomicrobiales > CFX8 > JACCZH01. The sequence continues at coordinate 300 of JACCZH010000447.1, read as the reverse complement.
GTGGCTGTCACCTCAACTGTGGGGTGTCCCTTGAGGTCGCAGAGATCTCGTTGCAGCCGAAGCGCCGGTGGAGCCGAGAACGCTCCATTCCGCTACGCTTCAGTCGAGATAACAATCCGTTTGAAATTAAAACCCGGTCTACAACCTCAACAGACTTCCCCAACGCTGAACGGCGCAAAGGCAGCCACACTCAAACGTATCTGATAGTGGCGCTCGGCGGAGCCATTGGAGCGCTGTGCCGGCATGGTGTCTCGGTTGCCATGGGTAACGCTCTCGGTCATGCCGCACTGGGAACCTTCG
>JACCZH010000427.1 GCA_013696045.1 Chloroflexia bacterium | reverse complement strand
CCCCCGGCCCCCGACTGCTCCACCGGGCAGACCTCCGGCGACGATTTTCGCCATCGTGGTGATGTCCGGCGTCACGCTGGAGCGCTCCTGCGCGCCACCTGGCGCCCAGCGGAACCCAGTTATAACTTCATCAAAGATGAGTACGGTGTCGTTTGCCTGGGTGATCTCCCGCAGCCTTTGTAGAAAACCGTCCGGCAGCGGGATAGACGCGTAGGATGCCCCACTCGGCTCCAGAATCACGCCGGCGATGTCGCCCTTTGCCAGGCGCTCGGCGACGAAATCAAGATCGTTCACCGGAGCAACGACCATGGAATCAAAGGTGTCCTGCGGAATGCCCGGCGACGAGCTCTTGTCAAAGGGGGGCTTTTCGCCCGGCACGGCGTAGTCGTTCCACCCGTGGAAATGGCCGGCGAACTTTAGGATCTTTTCACGGCCGGTGAAAGCCCGGGCAACCCGCATGGCGAGCAGCGTGGACTCGGTGCCGGAAGACGTGAACTTCACCCGGCCGGCCGAGGGCACCAGACGCTGCACCCAGTCGCCCCACTCCAGCTCCAGATCGTGGCACGCGCCGTAGTGAGTACCCTTCTGAAGCTGTGCCTGGACCGCCTCGACAATTTCCGGGTTGTTATGCCCAGCGATCAGCGAGCCATGACCCATCGAATAGTCGATGATCTCGTGCCCATCTACGTCCCATTTCTTCTGGTCCTGGGCGCGGGCAACATACAACGGAAATGGCTTGACGTAGCGCACATCGTGGGTGATGCCGCTCGGGTAGATTTCCAAAGCCTGCATGGCCCTCTGCCGCGAACCGTCAAACTCTTCGATAAACTCCTGCTCAATGGTCTTCGTGATTTGAGCCATAGCTCGCCCTACTCTCCTCAGCATCGATGAAACATCGCGTCTCAGGGATTATGACGGACAGGACGCGAGCCGTCCAGAGCCGTACATCAAGAGGTCGCTTTCTTTCCGGTTCAGGGAGCAAACTCAATCGTCAGAATGTACACTCTTTCTTATGAACGCATGTTCTATTTTCGACACACGACAACTGGCGGAAGTCGCCATGGACGCCAGGTTCGGCGACCGCCGCACGACGCTGACCTATGAGATTCCACCCCACATGGTGGAGAGTATCGGCGTGGGTCAGCTTGTGTGGGCGCCGCTCAAAAAAGGTCTCTGTGTCGGCGTCGTGTGCGAGATTCACGGGCGGCCACTACCCGACGGCGTTGAGGCACGCCCGATCCACGCGCCAGTTGAGCCGACCTTTCGGCTCGATGAGAAACAATGGGCGCTGGCTGTCTGGATTGCCGAGGAGACAATCTGCTCACTGTTCGAGGCTGCCTCCGTCATGTTCCCTCCCGGCGTCGAAACACGTGGCATCGAACATCTGGAACTGATCTCCGCGCCGGACGATCTGGGCGGCTACACTGTCCTCCAACGTCGCTTGATAGAGTTTCTCGATGACCATCCGGATGTCGCGATTGGACAGGCACGTAAGGCGCTCGGGTCGTCGCTGTCGTCGGTCGTGCCCGCGCTGGAAAGTTCCGGTATTCTGCGCCGGGTGGTGAAGGTTCGCAATCGTCCGCGCTCCCAGGCGCCGCCGCCTCAATTCATCCGCCTGGTGCCTGAAGCCCAGCCCCCACCGGAACGCGCGCACAAGCAGCGCGAGGCATATGCATGGCTTGCCACTCGGCTGAGAGCCCGTCCGGACCAGTCAATGCCAATTGCCGCTGCCCTGCACTCCGATCTGGTCGATCGTCCCATCCTTCATGCGCTTGCCAAGCGTGGCGCAATCGCAATCGAATCTGCCCCGGACAATGGGCGAGCGCTTGACCCATCGCGAATTGAGGGTCCGGAGCTGACGGACGAGCAACGCGCTGTCTGGTCCCGGCTGCTCTCTCTCCTGCAGGAGAGAGAGCGCGCGCGAGTGTTGCTACACGGAGTGACCGGCAGTGGCAAGACCGAGATCTATTTCAGAGCTGCGACCTCCGTCATGGCTGCCGGACGCTCGGCGATTCTTCTCGTTCCCGAGATCGCCCTCGCCAGTCAGGTTATCGAGCGAGCCACCGAACGGTTTGGCGCGAAGGCAGTCATACTCCACTCGGCGATGAACGACCGCGAGCGCTACGACAATTGGAATCGCTGCGCCTCGGGTGAACCGGTCATTGTTGTCGGTCCGCGCTCGGCCCTCTTCGCGCCCCTGCCGGACATCGGACTCATTGTCGTCGATGAGGAGCATGAGGGAGCATACAAGCAGGACAGACCCCCGCGTTATCATGCGCGCTCAGTGGCAACCCGGCTGGCTGAGCTGCATGACGCGCTACTGATTGCCGGCAGCGCGACCCCGGATGTCGAGAGCTATTTTCACACTCAATCTTCCGATTGGCGGCTGATGCTGCTGAGCGAGCGGGTCGGTCAACGCACGATTGACCTTGCTGGCACAGTGAGAGCGGCGCCGATTGCCCTGCCCGAGGTCAGGATCGTCGACATGCGCTCCGAGCTACGGGCCGGTAACGCCTCGATCTTTAGCCGGCATCTGCACGCCGTTCTAGAGAGCGGCCTGTCAGCCGGCGAGCAAACCATTCTCTTCCTGAACCGCCGTGGTGCGTCCACAATGGTGCAGTGCCGCTCCTGTGGCTACGTTGCTACC
>JACCZH010000409.1 GCA_013696045.1 Chloroflexia bacterium | reverse complement strand
CGCCTGACTCGATCGACTTTCCTGTCGTTGCTCGACGTGTCTGCGATCCCCTGCGCGCCGGCGAGTACGATCGCGGTGTGATGGTCTGCGGCACCGGCATCGGAGCTTGCATGGCCGCCAACAAGATCCCCGGCATCCGTGCCGCTCTGTGTCACGATATGTACTCGGCCCACCAATGTGTCGAGCACGACGACGCCAACGTACTCTGCCTTGGTGCCCAGATCGTCGGCGACCTCCTGGCCCTTGACCTGCTCAAAACCTACCTCGCCGCCGAGATGAGCCCCAAGGAACACTTCCAGCGCCGGGTGCGCCAGCTGGCCGAGATGGAGCGTGAGGCTGCGGTCGAGCTGCGGCCGCCTAATTCGTGAGTCACATCGATTCGTATGGGCGCAAGCATGGAGTGTAACTCGTTGATCCGGTAAAGGGCTTTTACGACCTGCGTACGGGCGACCGGTTCGGTCGCCCTTGGACCGAACCGGTCCGCCACTCCCGCCCATGGTGTGGACCAACCGGCGCTAACGCGCCGGGGGCGACCGAACCGGTCGCCCGTACGAACCACTGCAAGCCGTCGTTACGGTTTTAACCGGTTAACCTTCATTATTGTGATTGCGCCCCTACGAAGTCTCTAGCACGCTGGCTACCAGTAACGCATCGCCTGTGTAAACAGCTCTCGCAGATCTTCCTCGCCGGCCGGGCGGGGCGAGAGCTTGGTGACGCGGTGCTGGGGGATGGTGCCGGTGACGAGGGCGTCGATGTCGTCAGACTCGAACCCGACCGCCCCGAGACCGTTGGGCATGCCGGTGCGGCGCATCAAGTCGATCATCGCGCCGGCCAGGATCTCGCCGGCGTCGGCCGGGTCGGCGTTGCTGGTGTCGACACCCATCAGTTGCGCCGCCCAGAGGTGCCTCTCGGGGTTGACTTCGGCCGTCCAGCGGAAGACGGCTGGGGCGTTGAGCATGACCGACATGCCGTGCGGGATGATGGCGTGATCGACGTGGTAACCCTTGGGCCGGAAATCGCGCACCATGCCGGAAACGGGGTAGGACATGCCGTGCGGCAGATGCACCCCGGCGTTGCCAAACCCGATGCCGGCGTAGGCTGACGCCAGCAGCATCTCACCCCTCGCCTCGACGTCGTCCGGGTCCTCAACGGCCCGCACGATGTTCCTGGCCATCATCTCCAGAGCTTTGGCCGCCCAGATATCGCTGATGGGGTTCGATCCCTGGTAGGAAGGTCGCACGCGAGGGTGCTCCGGCGCGGGGCGCTGATCGTACGGAAGCGCGGTCAACGACTCGACCGCGTGCGAGAGCACGTCGAAGCCCGAGCAGGCGGCCACCATTTTCGGCATTGTCTGTGTGTTGGCGGGGTCGATGATGCCCATGACTGGCCGCAGCGCCCTGTGGGCGATGCCGGTCTTGGCGTGCATCTCGACCAGGTCGAAGATGGCGACGCCGGTGGTTTCGCTGCCTGTTCCGGCGGTGGTCGGAATGGCGATCAGCGGCTTGAGCGGTCCGGGAACCGGCTGCGCCTGGCCGATGGGCGCGTTGACGTAGGCCAGCAGGTCGGCGGGATAGGTCGCGTACAGGTTGGCGGCCTTGGCCGTGTCGATGCTCGACCCGCCGCCAACCCCGACGTAGCCGTCGAAACCGCCCTCTGTTGCAAAGTCGATTGCTTCCTTAAACGAGGCATCGGTCGGCTCCACTCGCGTGCGATCGAACAGGACCGCGTCCAACCCCTCTGCCGAAAGCGATTCGAGCGTGATCCTCACCGGCTCGCTCTGGGCCAGATTTGGGTCGGTCACGACCATGACCCGCGTCGTTCCCAGCCGCTTCATCTCGAACCCGATTTCACGGGTCGCGCCCAGTCCGTATTTGATGCTGGACGTATCCATGGTGAAGATCGTTTCTGGGGGCATGCGCTGCTCTCTCCTCTGTTCCGCCATCACGTCGTGGTCAATGGCCGCAAACCGGCCTCAATTTCGTCCCGGCGCGGCTCCAGGAACGGCGGCAGAACGAGATTCTCTCCAAGGTGGTCGGCGTCTTCATCGACGGCGAAACCGGGGCCGTCAGTCGCGATTTCGTACAAAATATGGCCAGGCTCGCGGAAATACAGAGACCGGAAATAGTAGCGGTCGATAACCTGGGTGATCCCAAGCCCGGCGCGCGCGACCTGCTCGCGCCACTGCCGGTGCTCCTCGTCGGTCGGTGTCCGGAAGGCGATGTGGTGAACGCCGCCTATGCCGACGCGCCCGATCTGAAGCTCTGGCCGCTCGTCAACATGGACCTCGGTTCCGGGGCCGCCCGGGCCCGTTTCAAACACAACAGTACCTTGGGAGGAGTTTTCCGGTGACGTGTACTCTCTGGCCTGACGGAATCCTAGCACCTCGGTGAGGGTGAGCGCGGTCGGCGCCAGTTCTTCAACAATCAGCCGCACATGATGCAGGCCGCGTATCTGCCTCTCAGGGGGCACGGGGCTGTTGTCCCACGGAACGCCGGGACCCATCCCACCGCCGTCGTCGGCCGCCAGAACGAGCTGCTGCCCCTCCGGGTCGGTGAAATGCAGCATCTCCTGACCACCCAGCTCAACGATTCCATCGTGGGCAACGTCATGCTCATCAAATCTCTGCTGCCACCAATCAAGCGCCTCCCGGCCCGGTACCCGCAACCCGATCGCTGCAATACTCCCGCTTCCAGGCACATTCGGCCCGGCGTTGGGCCAATCGAAGAAGGTGACCTCGGTGCCAGCGTTGCCCTCGCCATCGGCATAGAAGAGATGGTACGCCGAGACATCGTCCTGGTTCACCGTCTTCTTCACCAGCCTCATGCCGAGCACTTGCGTGTAGAAGGCCACGTTGCCGGCCGCGTTGCCGGTCACGGCCGTGACGTGATGGAGTCCGCCTAATTGCATGATCTTCTCCTCGTCGATTGGTGGAATGGTTTCAGGATGATGCAGGTTCAATCGCCTGTCCGATTAACCGATTGTACGTCAATACTAACTCCACCCGATCAGGCGGCAAAAAGGGTGACGCACTGCGTCACCCTTATACGTGTTTGGAGGAACTGATATATTCCTTGAACTTGGAGGTCACCTTTCTTACAGCTCGCCGCGAGCAATGCGGAATCCGCCGAGCAAGAAGACGCTCGGGATGTCGTGGCCGCGAGGGGAGGGTTTGACACCCTCCCCGATGTGTGGGCGGTTCTTGCTGGCACGGCCACTATATGCTAGCAGTCGTCGCTGAAGAATTGGCACCAGAGAAAATCGAGGAACTCCTGGATGCCGGTGACCGCATCGTTGAAGGTGCTGACCACGTTGTCGATGGTAGTCTGCAGGTTCGCGACCACGCCATCAATTTCGTTCGACAGAAAAGTCTGTACAAACTCAATCGCGGCGCGGACGTCTGGGAGCAGCACGTTGATGATGTGAACGATCTGCCTCCCGACTACATCGATCTGCCCCCCCCACGAGCATCCGCTTCCTTGGCAACCTCGGTGTTGGTGTGCTCGATCGAGGAGTTGAACTTCTCGTCGGTGTACGCGTTGGCATTGGCAAGCGTCAGGATATCGCCCGCGTTGCGTGCGGCGATCTCGTCATCGAGCGCGGCCTGCAACGTCGTGTCACCTGCCTGTCGCGCGGCTGCCTCCGCGTCAATTGCCGCCTGCAATCCGGCGATCTGTTGCAATAGTGCGTCATTCTCTGCCTGGAGCGCGGCGTCTGCCGCTTCTCGCTGTGCCGCCTCATCGGCGATCTGTTGCGCCAGTGCGGCGTCTGCCGTTTCTCGCTGTGTCGCCTCATCAGCTAATGCGACCTGGAGCGCGATGAAGTCACTCATCGACGGCCACGAGAGCGCTACTTCATTGTTGCGGCATGTTCCAGTGTCCACGTAGCGCAAACCCCGGCTGTTGGTGTCGTAGCAACCGTTGACCGGTTCGTTGTGGCTTGTGGCAAGCGCCTCCTTGCTGGCCACACCGAGAACCAGACTGATAACCAGGATCGCGAGCAAAACGATGCGATTGTGCCTCGAAGAGAACAGTCGTGTCTGCCATAAGGTTCCGTTGGAAAGCTGCTGCATCTTTAATCCCTTTCGATTTCCTGTCAAGTTCCCTTACTCGATTACTGTATCCGTAACGGTCCACGTGCTCGCGACAGTTTTCTGCAATGTGAGCGGCTGTCGAGAAAGTATGCTGACCATTACCATGGCTTGTCAGTCATTCAGCCCCGTTCCCCTTCCATTACATCTTCTACATCGATGAGTGCTTCTTCCGGTGAGACGCCTATGCGTCGGGCAACCGCGGATGTGCCGTTGGAAGGAGCGTAGACGGGGACTGTCAACGAAGCGTTAGCAAGTGGGACTACATATATGTAGGGATCTCCGAAGCGGGACTCATGGTGTTGGGGTAGGGTTGGCGCTAATATCGCGATGCCTTGCGTATGGGGCGCAATGATGGAAGTGTCTTTATTAGACCGTGCTTCATCGTTATTGACCGTCATCTCGACCGTAGTGGAGAGATCTCTCCACTACGGT
>JACCZH010000403.1 GCA_013696045.1 Chloroflexia bacterium | reverse complement strand
GTAAATGATCGTGCTTGGCCATTTCGCGGCGATAATAGCCCCGGCCACTTTCGCTGCGCTCCAGGTTCGCCATGGTGTCCCACATGCTGAAACCTACGATCTGGCCCGTATCGTGGTTGGCACACAGAAAGAAGCCGCAACAGCCTTTCTCGGAAATGGCGCCGAACACGACCGAATCGCGGCTGAGCTTGATGACTTTGGCCACGTCCTTTGGACGCACCCAACCAGTTGTCACGCGCGCAAAGCATACATCCCCTCCCGGAAACGGGCGGTTCATCGGCATGTATCGGATCTCAACGCGGAAAACTTCCCGTTCAAGATCGGAAAGATAGAGATTCTGATATCGAGCAACTTCGGCCTTGTTCACGTCACTCTCTCTCGCGGCGACTACATCTGCTTGAGTGTCAGTCAGGGCAATAGACATAAATTTACCGGTTTCCCGGTTCACCATGCCCATCTTTCCTCTGAAACTGGGGGATTCACGAGCGAAGGTGGAGATTGTCTCACGGTACATTTGTGCGGTTTTTTCGAACTCGTCCAACCGAACGAAAACGGTCATCACGTTGATATGCACAATGCTTCACCGCCCCGCTGTTTTCAGTCCACCGCCCCGCGATGATGTCCGTTGCGTCTGTTCGCTCTCCTCCATCATATGCTAATCGACGGGTGCATCTCGACGCGCCGGCTTCACGATCGCGGGTTGTCGTCTACAATCGCCGGACAGGTATAAAAACTCGCTGACAAAGTCTGAGAGGGAACAGGGTGGAAGACCGATTCGAAAGCGCAATGACGACCGTTTATGGACCCGAAAGCGGGATGCACTACGATCCGGACCAACTTTTGACGACGGACCCGGCGGACGGGAAGGTCTTGCTTGTCGACTACGATCTTGAGCGGGCTGCGAGGACGCTCACGAAAGAATCGCTGGAAGGCCGTCCATGGAACCTGTGGCGCTATGCAGAGATCATGCCGGTGCGAGACCCACGGAACCGGCTGACGCTTGGAGAAGGGGGCACGCCGCTTCTATCGACTAATCGACTCGGCGCGGAAATCGGTCTCCCAAATCTGCTGGTGAAGGACGAAGGGCGCAATCCGACCGGGTCGTTCAAAGCGCGTGGCCTGGGGGCGGCGGTGTCGCGAGCCAAAGAGTTGGGCGTAGAGGCGATCGCGCTACCGTCGGCCGGAAACGCCGCGGCTGCCGCAAGTGCGTATCTTGCGCGAGGAGGAATGAAGGCGATCGTCTTTATGCCCGAGGACGCGCCGGACGTCTTTAAGGCAGAATGCAGGGCGCTCGGGGCGCAGGTGTTTCTGGTGAAGGGACTGATCAACGACGCAGGCAAGATCGTGCGCGAGAATAGCGCCTCCAGAGGCTGGTTTGATGTCTCAACCCTGAAAGAACCCTATCGAGCAGAAGGTAAGAAGACAATGGGCCTTGAGCTCGTCGAGCAGCTCGGCTGGTCCGTTCCGGACGCAATTATCTATCCAACAGGTGGCGGCACGGGCATCGTCGGCATGTGGAAGGCGTTCGATGAGCTGGAGAAGATGGGCTTCATCGGGCCCGAGCGACCAATGATGATCGTGGTTCAGGCGGAAAATTGCGCGCCAATCGTAAAGGCATTTCATGCTGGAGAGCGTCACGCGCCGCTCTGGGAGAATGCCCAGACGATTGCGCCGGGCATGCGTGTACCCATCGCAATCGGAGATTACCTGATTATTGACGCGATTCGTCAGAGCGAGGGTACGGCTATCGCCATTTCGGATGCCGACTTGCTGGAGATGACCGACAGGGTGTCCGGGAGCGAGGGGATGCACATGTCACCAGAGGTCGGCGCGGCTTTTGCCGCCGCTGCCAGGCTGCGCGAGGAAGGGTTCTTGTCTGAGTCCGACCAGGTGATTGTGTTCGGCACGGGCTCAGGTCTTTTGCATACGGATCTGGTCGCCGAGGGTTACCCAGTGCTCGATCCAAATGATTCCAGCGTTGGGGAAATTATCGATTCGGCCTACCAGCAAGGATAGGGAGTGGTTGGCAGTTGGGACAGAGGATTGAGCCTCTCTGTCCGACGATCAGTCTTTCGAGCGCCGTGCCGCAACGCGAGCACGGTGCTCCCGGTTTTGAACCATAAATGACGAGCCGCGATCGATTCTCTCCACTCTCACCAAGCCCGGAGCGGTAGTCACGCAGCGTCGTTCCCCGGCGCTCGACTGCGCCACTGAGGGTGTCGACAATCGCAGCGTGGAGTTTTTCGGCTTGATCGGACGTAACGGCGTCACTTCTCGTGAGCGGATGCAGGCCGGCCAGGAACAACGACTCATCCACATAGATGTTTCCGAGCCCGGCGATGAACGTTTGATCGAGCAATAGAGGCTTAAGCTGGCGCTTGCGGCGGTTCAGATTGTGCGCCAGCCACTCCGGTGTAAAGGAATGGTTCAACGGCTCAATGCCCACACTGTCGTCGAGTTCCGAGTATTGGGTAGTTGTCAGATAGGCGATGCGCCCGAACTTGCGAATGTCGTAGAACAGCAACTCTGAACCGTCCTCGAACAGGAACGCTGCTCTCAGATACGGGGTTTTTTCGTTCTCGCCAGTATCGAACCCGGCGTTCCTGAAGAGCAGCTCCCCGGTCATTCGGAGGTGCACGGTGATAACCCCACCGGTGGCGAGCGTAACGACAATCAACTTGGCTCGTCGCCGGACACTGGTGATCGTCTGGCCTGCGATCCTCCGCAGGAACTCGCCCGGGTCAGGGTGGGATAATGTCCTTGGCCACAGAAGCTCGAAGGTTGCGAACCTCCTGCCAGTCACGATCGGATCGAGGGTCCGGCAAACGGTTTCTACTTCAGGTAGCTCAGG
>JACCZH010000385.1 GCA_013696045.1 Chloroflexia bacterium | reverse complement strand
CCCCAGGGAACTCGCTGACCTCTTTATCGATTTGCGGGCAGTTGCCGCGGTGCTCGTCGAACCGACGAGCGTTGTCTCACGGTCCACGAACCGAACTCGACTCATTGCTGCCCAACGATTCATTCGGTTCCTTTCCGAACTTCGAGAGCGGAGCGCTGACGAGCAGCTTGCCAGATTAGACGGCTTGCTCCCCTCTGGGCGATCAGCAGGATGGCAATCCACCGGATCATTCGTGGCCGGGACGGCGCGTCGTACGCGTCCATCCCGCCCGACCCTCGACGCACAAGATCTTCATCGCATTTTGTATTCGGCCAAGAGGGACAGCACGAGAGGCATACGCGATTTAGCGATCGTCGCGCTGCACTGCTTTTCGGGTCTGCGGCCGGAGGAGATTACAGCGCTTGACTGGGATCAGATCGAAGTAGCGCGGCAGGGTGAAGGCTATCAGGCGCTCTGCGTAGCCGTTCACCGCGGCGGTCAGGCATGGACGCTCCCACTCCCACGTCACTCAGCAACTGCGTTGGTCCAGCTCGCGGATTCGCTAGATGCTCAGATCGGAGACCTTCATGGACCTATCTTCAAGCGGTCTGCCAGCGTAGATCAGCCATTGAGTTATCGAGCCATTCGCGACGTGGTGGGACGTGCATGCGACCAGTCAGGACTTCCTATAGTGGAAGCGGTCGACCTACGGGCTGCGTTCGCGCACTGGCTGGGGTCACAGGGGCTCTCGGACCATGAAGTCGCCAGCGTTCTCGGAGTACAGCGAGTACGAACCGTTGACCGGCTCCTGCGTCGCCACCGAGCGCTCGATGCTCAGCGACGCGTACGGGAGACTCAGTCACGCTAGCAGGCGCTGTGCCTATGTTTTACAATGTTTGTATAGATTCTGAGTCAGGAATTCGAGGGGAGACCATGTCATGCCAACCGACGAGCGTGACAACATCCGCGACTATCTCGGAGTGAAAGAAGCGGCGGAGTTAGTGGGGGTGTCGCCCGCGACGGTTCGCAACTGGGAGCGAGCGGGAAAAATCACCGCTCGACGAAACCCCATGAATGGATACAGGCTGTTTCAGCGCTCGGACCTCGAACAGCTCCTCGAAGACATACGACGCTCCGGCAACCAAGAACACCGATGAATCCATCTATCCGATCCGCTGAACGACACGGGATGAAGGGAAGCAGGCAATATGGTACGCCGTAGCTCTGGCTCGGTCCGGTCGCCCATAGCACGCCAAGCAGTCTTGTATGCCAGAGTATCCTCTACTGAACAGGAGCGCGAGGGATTCTCGATTCCTGCGCAACTCCGTCTCCTCCATGAGTACGCCCGGGAGCAGGGTTTCGTGATCACCGAAGAATTCATCGACATCGAGACCGCCAAGCAAAGCGGACGGAGCGGTTTCAACCAACTCGTCCGTTGCCTTCGACGATCGAAGACGTCACAACCCGGCATTTTGGTTGAGAAGACGGACAGACTGTATCGCAACCTCAAGGACTGGGTCACTCTTGACGACCTCGATCCAGAAATTCACTTCGTGAAAGAGGGAACAGTTCTTTCGGCGGATTCCCGTTCAGCCGACAAGTTCATGCATGGCATCCGGGTCCTGATGGCAAAGAACTACATCGATAACCTTTCTGAGGAAGTCCGAAAGGGCATGGCTGAGAAGGCGGCACAAGGCATATGGCCCACAAAGACACCGCTCGGCTACGTGAACTCTACGGCCGCTGACGGCCGGAAAGTGATCGTGGTCGACCCCGGATTCGCGCCGCTGGTTTGTCAAGTTTTCGAGTGGTATGCAACGGGACGTCATTCGCTAAGCGCGGTGACCAGAATGTCGAGAGACGCGGGGCTGCGCCACAAGACCGGAACACCAGTGCCGAAGGCCACAATCCACCGAATTCTCACAAACCCACTGTATACGGGCGACGTGGTGTGGGATGGGCATCGATTCCCCGGGCGTCATGAGGCGATTATCTCGCGCGAATTGTTCGAGCGTGTTCAGAACGTGCTACATGGCAAGCCCGGCAAGCATCGCCAATCGAAGCGGGATTTTGCATTCGCGGGCCTACTCATCTGCGGACATTGCGGCTGTTCGCTGACGGGAGAACTAAAGAAGCAACGTTACATCTACTACCACTGCACGGGATACCGTGGAAAGTGTGGCGAGCCCTATGTGCGAGAGGAAGTCCTTGAAGAACAGTTTGCGAATCTGCTGGGGTACCTCACCATAGAACCGGCGGTCCTGGATTGGCTCGTCGATGCGCTACAGACCAGCGACGCCGAAGCGAGCAGAATCCATCAGGGGGCGATTGATCGCCTACAGGTTGAGTACGACAAGTTGCAGCGTCGCGTCGATGCAATGTACGTCGATAAGCTGGACGGCCGAATTGACAGAGCCACGTTTGATCGTCTGAGTGCGGAGTGGCATGCTGAGCAGGAGAAGCTCCGGCAGTCCATCGACACGCACCGTTCAAGCGGCGAGGTGTACTTCGTTGAGGGCGCGAAACTGCTCGAATTGGCCAGTCGGAGCCAGGAACTCTTTGCAAAGCAGCCCGCCGAGGAAAAGCGAAAACTCCTCGCTTTCTTACTTTCGAACTGCACTTGGAGCCATGGAGAGCTCACACCGACCTTCCGGCAGCCCTTCGATTTGCTCGTAAACATGCGGAAATCGGCTGGCAAGTCCGACAAGGTCATTGCAGCGAATGGAACGCGAGGGGCAGGATTTGAGAATTGGTACCCCCAGCGGGATTCGAACCCGCGATCTCCACCTTGAAAGGGTGGCGTCCTAGGCCGCTAGACCATGGGGGCGTCGTCGCTTCAATCATGCATTCTACGATGGAATGACGGGTGATGTCTACTCGGTCATTTAGACGGCGACGGCTCCGATGGCGAGGATGCCAATGAGGACCAGTACCGCCAGCAGGGCGGCGGCCGGTGTCAAATGGAACCAATTACCCCAGCGACGTATAACGGCACGGCCCTCGGGAATGAGCGGCGCCGCTGCCAGCGCCAAGCCTAGGTAGATCGTAAGAGCGGTGGAGGGTTGCATCGGCGCAAAGGTGAAATGGCTATGTGGAATATCAGCGGCGAATCCGGACACCCATAGCGTCGCGCTGGAGAGGATCCAGGCCAGCCAACCTGACACAGCCGCAACAGGCGATATCCACGAGCCCAAGACAACGACGATGCCCGCATACGTGGCCGCGGGAATAAGTGGTGCTGCCACGACATTTGCTGGCAACGTCATAGCGGAAAACGTCCCGAACGTCGCCGCCAGCAGCGGCGCCGTCGCGATTCCCGCTCCACCCGCCGCGAGGGCCGGCGAGAAGAGAGCGGCCTGCCATCGGCCCAAACCTGAGGTCACCCTGGATGCGACGATTAGACCAACCATCGCCAGGAAACTCAACATGAAGGACAGCGATTGGAGTATGGCGGGATTCCAGGTAGCCATCACTCCCGCTGTGAGGACGAGTGACGTGAGCATGTGCGCCGGCCGGCCCAGGTGAAGCGCAATGAGCGCAACCGTTCCCATTATGGCCGCACGCTGGATTGGCGGCTCCAGGCCCACAATCCACACGTAGACCGCCAACAACGCTACCTGCACGATTATCCAGCGCCATCCTCGCGCTCCAAGCGCCCTGAACAACGCTCCGACACTGGCGACAACCACCGAAACGTTCCAGCCGCTCACCGCCGTCAAATGTGACAAGCCCGACCTGCGCAAATCGGAGCGCTCGGTCTGAGATAGGCCGCTGTCGTCGCCGATAAGCAACCCAAGAGTGAGGCTGCCCGGGGATCCAGGAACGCGCATCGTCATGTGTTGAGATGAGCGGTTTCGGATTGACTGGCGCGTCGTCTCAAGCCATCCCGGGGGCTTGGTGATAATCGTGGACGTGGAGAAGACCATGCCGATGTCGCTATCAACGATTGACTTACCGCGAATGACGACCCAATCTCCCTTGCTAATCGTTACCCCCGGGGGAAAGAAGACCAGCGCCTCTCTTGAAGTACCGTCGTCATGCCGCCACAAAACGGTTGCCCTGAACCCGCTGGCGGACGTACGAGGATCTGAGATCACAATTGCGTTAAACCGGTACTCTGGGCGCTCAGGTACATTATGCGAGCGTTCGTCCAGCCTGAAGCTTCCTCCGGTCAATCCCAGAACGCATGCCAGTGACGCACCCACGAGAAGGGAACGCACATCTTTTGGGCTGGTAACTGCCAAAGCGACAAGTCCCACTACGACCAGTAGCAGAACAACAGTCATGCCCGATGTCGCGGCCCGGACTCCTACCAGAAGCCCAAGTCCAAGCCCGAGGCCCAATCTACGATCCGAGGCTGATGAGCGGTCTCAGCTCCTCAACCATGCGCATAGAGATCCCCGCGACCTCCTCAAGCTCTTCCAAGGTTTGAAAAGGACCGTGTTGGAGACGGTATTCGACGATGCGGCCCGCAATCACCGGGCCAATTCCAGGGAGGTCATCGAGCGCGTCAATTGAGGCTGTGTTTATGTTTACCGGACCACTCTCCTCCGGTGGGGGCTGAGTGGGAAGATCGGGCAGGATCGTGGCGTCCGCGTTAACGGGAATCGGTGTGCCAACCGGAGCCGCCTGGATAGCCGGCTGAGGCGTTGGACGGCGCGCCGGCACGATGATCTGGTCGGCGTCTTCCAACACAGCGGCCATGCCGATTGCCGCGGTGTCCGCCGCAGGCAACAATCCGCCCGCGAGGGTCACGGCGTCCGCAACCCTGCTACCCCGGCGAAGTGAATACAATCCCGGGCTACTCACTTCACCGCCGACATAAACCTGCACAGCCAGCGGATCGCTGACCGGCTGTACCTGAAGGATGATGGTGTCCCGCTGGCCGCGCAAAAGCAGGAAAAAGAGCAGCAAAATGACTCCCGCCAGCCACCCGGTCACGACCGCCATGACGTATCGGTTCCGGCCGATACCTGCCAACCGTTGGAGCATGAATCACTCCCGATCTTTTCTTCCCTCGAGTTTCACAGGAGTATAACCGGAGTTCGCTATACTGGAGAACTGATTTGTGGTGTCCGGCCCGTTGGACGCCCTTTCTGGTTGAGCCGATTATGGAGTGAGGTCTGCGTTGTCGTTATCCCACATTCTGCCGCGACTGGACCATCTTCCATTTCCCGGCACGGAACTTGGCAATCAACGCCGGCGCTGGTCGACACCTCAACTCCTGGCGCCTGCGCGTCCAGCCGCCCTCGCTGCGTTTGTTAACGCCCAACATCGTCCCGTATTGGTTGTCGCGCCACGGCAAGAGACGGCGGATCGAATAGCTGTCGGCCTGAACGCCTTCCTGCCCGCAGGACAGACCGTCATGATGTGGACCGCTCCCGATCCGCTGCCCTACGAGCAAATGCCGCATGATCCGGTGCTGTCGGCGCGCAGGATCGAGATTTTGGGGTCGTTGCGTAGCGTTCCTCCTCAACCGCCGATTATCGTGACAACAACCCGCGCCATCGCCGCGTTCGTTCGCGCTCCAGAGTCGTTCGACCGCGATTCGCTGCGACTGAAGATCGGTCAACGCCTCGACATGCAGCGTCTTGTGCGCTATCTGGTGTCGGCCGGGTATGAAATGGAGCCACTAACAACCCAGCCCGGCACGTTCAGTCGCCGGGGCGGTATTGTCGATGTGTTCTCACCGGGAGACACCGAAGGGCTGCGGATAGAGTTCTTTGGCGACGAAATCGATAGCATCCGGCGTTTCGACGGGCTGACGCAACGCTCGACTGATAAACAACGTGAGGCGATGTTGCTGCCCTCCATCGAGTTCGATCTCTCAGACATTGAAGCCGGCCTCCAGCGACTTGGGAGCCTGGGTGTCGGTGAGCTTCGCCCGGAAGTACACGACGAATGGCTGGAACTGCTCCAACGGCTGGGCGAAGGCGACACGCCCGAGGCGGTCGATCTGATCGCAGTTGCCTTTCCTGGCAACAACTCCACCCTGCTGGATTACCTTCCCACAGAAACATTAGTCGTGCACCTCGATCCTGAATCCCTGCGGCTTCAGGCAGAGCAGATGCTGCTCAGGGCCGACGAGGTACGGCGCACGCTGGAACAGGCTGCCGAGATTCCAACCGGTTTCGACCAACCATTCGCCGACTGGACACAGCTCATCCAGGATTGCCACCAGTTCGACTGTTGGGAGATCGGCTCGGGTTCGGAAGACCCCGACCCATCGCTCGTCCTGCCGGTTGGAGCATCATTTGCGGAACCACCTGTCTTCGCGAGCCAGATTGCCGACATGGTCGAGACCGTTACCGAGCGGGTGGCCGAGGGCTGGAGTGTCGTTTTCGCGTCCGAGCAAAGCGAACGTTTGAGCGACATCCTGATCGACGCCGACATCTATCCACGGGCAACCAAACGCGGCGCGGCAGCCATTCCATCGCCACCAATGCCGCGGACGGTTGATGTGATGCATGCCCAGCTCGAAGCGGGATTTTCGGTTCCGCAGTCGCGCTTACTAGTGCTTACCGACCGCGAGGTGTTCGGGATTCGCAAGGCCGTCCGGCCTCCGGTCCGACAACGTCCGCGCAGACCGTCTCAGCTGAGCCGGTTCACGCTGGGAAGCTATGTCGTTCACGTCGAGCACGGTGTCGGCACGTATTGCGGTCTCATTACCATGGCCACGACGGGGGTAGACCGCGAGTACCTTCAGGTTGACTATGCCGGCGGCGACCGATTGTATATCCCCGTCGATCAATCGGACAGGCTATCGTCGTACGAGAGCCCAACAGGCGCGCCGAAAATAACCAGGCTCTCGTCGCCTGATTGGTCGCGCAGCAAGTCTCGCGTTCGCAAGGCGGTGCGCGAGATGGCCTTCGAGCTGCTACAGGTCTACGCCGCTCGGGAAACCGCGCAAGGCCACGCATTCCCAGTTGACAGCACCTGGGACAACGAGCTGAGTGAGTCATTCCCGTACCAGGAGACCATCGACCAGGAGAAGGCGATTGTCGACGTCAAGGGTGACATGGAATCGCCCCGCCCGATGGACCGCCTAGTCTGCGGAGATGTCGGCTACGGCAAGACCGAGGTTGCGTTGCGTGCCGCATTCAAGGCGGTCAACGACGGCTGGCAGGTTGCCATCCTTGTACCAACCACCGTGCTCGCGCTACAGCATCTCTCCACCTTCAAGGAGCGGTTGGGAGCCTTTCCGGTCAACATCGAAATGCTTTCACGCCTGCGCAGCCGCGCACAACAGCGCCAGATTCTGGACGGTGTCGAGCGTGGAGAAGCCGACATCATCATCGGGACCCATAGACTCCTCCAGTCCGACGTCCGGTTCAAACGTCTCGGCCTGCTGGTTGTTGACGAGGAACAGCGCTTTGGCGTCACCCATAAGGAGCACATCAAGCGATTGCGCGCCGAAATTGACGTGCTGACGATGACGGCAACTCCGATCCCGCGCACCCTGCATCTCGCCCTCACGGGAATTAGAGATCTGTCACTGATCACGACACCTCCTCAAGAGCGGGTGCCAATCCGCACGTTCGTCACCGCGCGCGACGACAACGTTGTGCGCGAGGCGATTCTGCGCGAACTCTCGCGTGGGGGCCAGGTATATGTCGTTCACAACCGGGTGCAGAGCATCTTCGGTGTCGCCGACTGGTTACGCGACCTCGTGCCGGAAGCCTCCCTCGGCGTCGGTCACGGACAGATGGACGAGAAAGAGCTGGAGCGGGTCGTGCTCTCGTTCATGCAGCATGAGTTCGACGTTCTAATCTGCACGACGATCATCGAGTCGGGCGTTGACATTCAAAACGTCAACACCATGATTATTGACAACGCGCAGCAGTTAGGTCTTACCCAGCTCTACCAGTTGCGCGGCCGCGTCGGACGTGGCGCAAACCGCGCCTATTGCTATCTGCTCTATCCGCCGCATACCCCACTCTCCATCGAAGCCACTGAGCGTCTGGAGGCGATTCAGGAGGCAACCGAGCTTGGAGCCGGCTTCCAGATCGCTATGCGAGACATGGAGATCCGCGGGGTTGGCAATGTTCTCGGCGCGGAGCAATCAGGACACATCGCCGCGGTTGGCCTGGATCTCTACACAAAAATGCTGGCCCGGGCAGTGGACGAAATTCGCGCCGGCCATCCCATTATGGAACCCGAAGACGTCACGATTGATATTGCTATCGACGCGCGTATTCCCGAAGACTACATCGAGGATGAGAGCGTCCGTCTAACGATGTATCAGCAAATCGCCGAGGCGAAAAACGGGCGCACCTTGCGCGGGATTCTCGATGAGCTTGAGGACCGCTTCGGGACCGTACCCGAAAGTGTAAAGCGCCTGGTCGACCTGGTCGGCATGCGTCATCGGGCCAGCACCGCGGGCATCACTGCGATCGTCGAGCGCGACGGCGATATTATCATCCGTCCCGTTCTCGGCGGAGCGCTGGACCAGAATCGCCTGCGCAGGGACCTTGGGCAAGGAGTGCGAGTAACACCGAACCAGTTGCGGCTCACCGTTGCCGACCTCAAGGTAGACCGCTGGACGGCCGTAGCCACCGTTCTCCAGGCAGTTGGAGCCGTTAAGGACGAGATGCTCGTTCACTAGCCCTCAGAAAATTCGGCCTCATCTGCGTTTGTGATTTCATTGAGGATCTCAAGCGCAAGCTCAGACTGATCTTCGCGCACCATGATGTACTGCTCATTCAATGCGTTTGAGAAGTAGGCCATACCGATGCCACCCGGTCGGATAAACGATGGAATGCCTTCCTCTCCGAGAATGTCTTTCCACCACAGCGCAATCGCTTCGTTCGGAGCAACGCCCACCTGCACAATCTTCGAGCCGCCGGTGTCGCTCATTTAACCTTCTCTCAAGTACGCGATCGTGACCCCGTCGCCACCTTCATTCTGCGGTGGAGTCTCAAACTTGGCAACCAACGGGTGACCACTTAAGAACTGCCGGACGACCTCGCGGAGCGCACCGGTGCCTTTACCGTGGATTATCCGCACCCATGGAATGTGACCTAAATATGCATCATTCAGATACTCATCGAGCTCTTCGTCGATCCCGGCCGCCCGCTGTCCACGCAGGTTAAGCTCCATGTCTACGCGGCGCCGAGGTTGCGGTGCGCTCACCGGTGTGCGACGTCTTGCCTGTTCGGGTGAAGGTTTCTTCCGGCGCAGATCGTCGAGCGGTTGACGAACCTTGAACGGGCCCATCTGAACGTCCGCTTCCAGCCCATCCTCTGAAAAGCCGACGACTTCGCCCTCACCTCCCAGTGCAATGAGACTGACGGTGTCTCCTACCTTGACCGGTTGCCGGGTCGTCACGTTCTGGGTGCGCCGCTTGGCAGTCCGGCGCACCTGTTGGGTCGCTTGTTCCAGCTCTTGCCGGGATGTTTCGGCCTGCTTCTTTACCTGCGAAATTGGCGCCTCGTCGGGAAGACGTTTCAAGCGGCGAAGCGTTGCTCTGGCGTCCGAGAGTTCGTCCTCAATCTCAACCAGCGCCTCACGCTGAGCGGCGGCTCGTTGCCGCTGTGCGTCTTCCAGTGCACCCCGAGCTTCAATCCGAGCCTGTTCTGCCTCAGCCCGTGCCGCTTCGGTCGCGTTGCGCCGGTCGACGATCTCAGCCAGCAGGGCGTCAACGTGCTCGGTTGCGGGATCGACGTACTCACGCGCACGCTCAAGCACACGATCGGGCAATCCCAGCCGCCTCGCGATGGCCAAAGCATTCGATCTCCCCGGCACACCGACGATAAGCCGGTAGGTTGGCGAGAGCGTCGCTAGATCGAACTCGACGCTGCCGTTCTCAACCTCGGGTGTCATGTAGGCGAATGACTTGAGCTCTGAATAGTGCGTCGTGGTAATGGACAGGCAACCAATTTCGAGTAGTTCAGTAATCAGGGCCCGCGCCAGCGCGGCCCCCTCCTCAGGGTCTGTGCCCGCCCCCAACTCATCGAAAAGCACCAGGCTGTCAGGGGTTATCGAACGGAGAGTGGCGATGACGCGCGTCATGTGTGACGAGAACGTTGACAGACTCTGCTCGATGCTCTGCTCATCGCCGATGTCGGCGAATACGCCGTCAAAAACGCTCAGCTCGCTCCCGGGATCGGCCGGAATATACAGACCCGACTGCGCCATCAGCACACACAAGCCAACCGTTTTGAGCGCGACGGTCTTACCCCCGGTGTTTGGACCAGTGATGACCAGCACGCGGTAATCAACTCCCAGCTCGACATCAATTGGCACCACGGTCGCCCGGTCAAGCAACGGGTGCCGTGCGCGCTGCATCACGATGCGCTGACGATTTCCCTTAACCAGGAGAGGCAAGCTCAAGTTCTCGCTTACCGCTAATCGGGCCTTGGCCAGCGCCAGGTCGATAGCCGCCATGGCGTCGAGTGTCTGCTGAAGGGCGTCCTTTTCGCGGGCTACAGCTTCGGTAAGGATGGTCAGGATACGCTCGATCTCGTGCCGTTCCGCGGACTGTAGCTCACGCCAGCGATTGTTCAGCTCGACCACCTCGAGCGGCTCTACAAAGAGCGTCTGGCCGCTGGCCGATGTGTCGTGGACGACACCTTTGAGCTGGGATCGGCGGTCCGCTCGCACCGGAACGACATAGCGGCCGTCGCGGGAGGTAACGATCTGTTCCTGAAGCGCCGCCGAGGTGTCGCTGCTGGTGAGATAGCGACGGATGCGCTCGACAACCCGCGCATGCGCCGTCCGCAACTGTTGCCGGATGCGCCGCAGCTCGTCACTCGCGCCGTCAAGGATCTCTCCGTTGTCACCAATTGCGCGTTTCAGATCGGCTTCGAGGTTGGGGAGGTCGGCTACGTGTCCGACAAACTCCTCAAAAGCCGGATAGTCCTGCCCTCCTGTCTCGATCTTGCGGAAGTTTCGACGCAACGTCCGGGCAGATGAGACTGTGTCAAGTACCAGTAGCAAGTCATGCGGCGATAGGATCGAACCCAGTGCGGCCCGGCCAACCTGCTCGCGGATATCACGCGCGCCACCGACGCCGAAGGACGGCCGGGTCTCGACCAGATTGAAGGCCTGCCTCGACACCTCAAGCAAGTAGCTCACTGTGTCGGGGTCTGAGCTGGGGCCGAGCTGAAAAGCGCGTTCAGACGCCAGCGAGAACGCGCAATGGCGCTCGAGCATTTCCAGGACACGGTTAAATTCGAGAGTATCCAGGATTGTAGATGCCAATGTAGTCGACCGATACCCGATTCACTCTGTAGCTAGATTCGGGGTGCAGCGGTCAGGATCGGCGGCAGTCCGCCCGGGAACCAGGGCGCAACAATCGTCGTCACGTACGGCAACAGATCAAGAAAGACGGGCGCGAGCGCCGATCCGCGGATTTGCGTCCGCAACGACGCCAGCACCGTGCCGTCCGCCGCATCAATCGACGTTTGGGCCAACGCCTGAATCAGGATGACCGTGACCGTTATCGAGAGAGTGATCGTCACAACAGCGACGACAATCCCAAGAGCCGCTCCACCAATATTGTTGAGGATAACAAAACGGTTGGATGTGGACACCGAATCAACGGTACGAATAATCACATAGCCGATGCCGACACTGGTGAATGTGAATAGCAGAAGGAATGCAATCAACCTTGCTGTATCCGGGTTGATCCCACCCACGGCACGCTCGATCGCACCGCCGAATGGCCGGTAGAATGTGGCCGACATGACTGTGCCAAAGTATATTGCCACGATTGCGCTGAGCGCCCGTCCGATCCCAACGAAGAACCCCGTCGCAATCACTCCCGCGAAAATGGCAAGAATCAGAATGTCAAGTATGTTCATCACCCCACCTGCGATGAGAGCCACGGACCGGTCAAAAGACAGCGTTCGCTGCGACTAGCGGTAGTGTATGCGAGCCACCATCATGAACGAATAGCCCAAAAGCACCAGCATCAAGGCGAGACGGAAGTTGACACGAACAGATGTTCGATACTATACTGATTGTATGTGAAGCGTGGGCGAGAAAATTTGACGACTACGCCACGTTCAGGGAGGAAGCTTGATGAAGATTCTAACGCAGCGCCAACAATCCATCCTTGATTTCATCGTGGCATTCAGCGATGACCATTCGTATCCCCCGACGATACGGGAGATTCAGGAGGGGCTGAGCATCTCGTCAACCAGCGTGGTGGATTACAATCTCAAAGTCCTTGAGCAGCGCGACCACATACGTCGCAATCGCAACATCTCGCGGGGCATCGAGCTCGCCAACCGCCCCGAGCAACGGCGCGGCGTTATCAATATCCCAATCATCGGACAGATTGCCGCCGGTGAGCCGATCCCGGTTCCGGGAGATCTGTACGGCCAGGAGCACCCAGACGCCATCGAGCTTGGCGGAGACGTTCTGGGCCCTAACCCGCGCGACCTGTTCGCGTTGCGTGTCAAAGGCCACTCAATGGTCGATGCGCTCATCAACGACGGCGACGTCGTCGTGTTGCGCGCGCAGCAAATCTGTGAGAACGGCGATACGGTCGCGGTCTGGCTGCGCGATGAGTCCGAAACGACCTTGAAGCGCTTCTACCATGAAGGCGAACAAGTTCGGCTTCAACCCGCCAACGTCACGATGGAACCCATCTACACCCGCGCCGATAACGTCGAGATTCAGGGAAAACTCATCACCGTGGTGCGTCCGGCTGTTCAGTAGCGTCGATGTGACCGCAGTGTAACCGTCTCACACGCGTATTGAATGCGTGGGTTCGCGTCCGGTACCATCAACACATGGAAATGAACGATCTGGTTGCTGATGTTATTATGCTCGGCACCTTCTCCGCCTGGAACCTCGGCACAATACAGGCTCGGACGCTCCCGCTAGCTGCCGAGCTACGCTCCCAGGGGATTCGGCCGGCGATCGTCGTTACACCCTGGGACATGCCGTCAGAAGCCGGTGTCGTTGATGTGATCGACGGCGTGCCAGTCATTAATACCAGATCAGCATCAGCGACGAACCCCCTCCCCGCCATCCGTCAGCAAATTGCATGGGCACGCAAGCTCAAACCATCCCTAGTGCATGTCTTCAAGCCGAAGGGCTTCGGAGGGTTCGCCGGACGGGTGTTGAGCAGGTCGATGCCGCTCATCGTGGATTCAGACGATTGGGAAGGCGACGGAGGCTGGAACGACGCTGGAGATTATGGTCCGCTTCAACGCCGTGTATTCCAGTATCAGGAACAGGATCTGCTGTGCCGCGCGACCTATGTCACCGCGGCCAGCACTCTGCTGGCAGAACGAGCTCGTGAAATACGAAACAGCGCTGGTGACACCGTCAAGAGGTTACCGAACGGCATGACGTACAAGCACTGGCGCGAATTGTCGTCGGCTCGACTGACGCCCCCTGCTTCGATTGATCCGCCGGTGATTTTGCTTTACTCGCGCTTTGCCGAGTTCAATAATGACTGGTTAGCTTCGTTCGTGAGCGCATTGTCGGTGATCACCGATCGAAAGCTTATTGTACGAGTCGTTGGAGACGCCGAAAACCAGTCCAAACCAGTGCTGTTAGGT
>JACCZH010000383.1 GCA_013696045.1 Chloroflexia bacterium | reverse complement strand
TACCGGACGTACCAGCTTGGAGACGACGTTTTTAGTCACTTTGGCCTCTTGCAGAAGTCGTTTTGACACTGGATAATGCTGAATGTCAGATGACCATATCAGCCAGGTCTGTAGGCTTGTCACGGTGGCTCGTGTAGATCCCGATGCACTAGAGACTGCTTGACAGGTCGTTGAAACGGGGTGCGGCCCTTGTGCGAGGTATGTGGACGATGAATCACGGTCAAACAAGCCGCAACGACCGTCTCCCGATACCGGGTCATCTCGCGTGGTTCGCGACGCACTCGGCAGCGATCAGCGCGTCCGCGACGACGCAAGAGCTACTGGATGCCGCGGCCGGGGCTGTTGCAGAGCTAACCGGCCTCCGGGTCATTGCCTGCCGGAATGACACCGAACGAGATCTTGCGCTGCGTGAGGCAAGCGGAATCGCTCAGCTCTTCGCTGTTGGAGCGGGGGCCGACACTGAGAACTCTGTTCTGGTGGTATGCGGGCCGGAGATTCCCGTGGATCAGGCCGGCGCTGTTAGCGCGCTACTGTTCATCGTCGAGCCACACCTGCAGCATACACTCGAAATTGAGCATTCCGAGCGATTGGAGTGGGAAGAATCGGTCATCGCCAAACTCTTCGAGCTGTTGGTATCCACCGGCGATCCTGAGGGCCTGCAAGCCGGTATCACTCAACTGGCCAAAGAGACGTTGTCGCCCGCTGCGGCCTCAATCGCTGTCAGCGCCACATACGCAGACACCATGGGGCCTGATGAACGCCAATCCAGCGCCGTCGTTGCTGATACGAGGCTGCTGGAGCGCTTCGTGCATACTCTGCATCTGTCCCGGAACATCAACCCGGTTCCCAGGGTCGATCCCACCGTTGCGCTCCACCTCGATGCGCTTAGCGACGTCACGCTGGCGGCCGCATCGACCCACGACCTCAGAGAGCTCTACCAGGCGGTTCGTGCCGCCATAACACGAGTTCTCCCGGCGGACGCGCTGCTCATCGCGATGATCCCGGCCGGCGAAGATGAGGCTGTCACCGTCTTTCGTAGCGAGTTGGAAACGCCGTACTTCGACCGGACGCCGCTCGTGCCACCCTTTCAGATGGCCATGCGGTTCGGCCGGCCATTTATCATTGACGAGATTCCGGAAAACCTGTTCTCGCCCGAGCACCGCTTTGGGGATCCTACCCGTAAGGTGCGCTCGCTGGCCGGCGCACCGCTTGTCTCCAACGACAGGGTGACTGGACTGCTCGTTGCTCAGTGTTACGAGCCGAACGCATACACGATCGAGCACGCGAACCTGTTGCTCGACATCGGGCGCAGCATCGCCGTTGCCCTCGAACGCGCCGACCTGCTCGACGATCTCCGTGCCCAATCTGAACGAGAAACGGCGCTGCGCACTGTCGCAGAGCGCCTGACAACCACGCTGAACACCCGCGAGCTTCTGAAAATCGCGGTAGCGGAGACCGCGCCGATTCTCGACCACTGTCTCATAGCCGCCATCAGCATCGACGCCGCCACTCCACCGGCGGTCACCCACATTGCCGCGCATGGCACGGACGGGGTCATGGATATCGTCGGCATCACCGCGAATTCACAGCTTGACCCGTGCGGCATCGCCGCTCAGGTTGCCAAAACACAGGAAGTAGCCGTCATCGAAGACCGCGACCGCTCTATTGTCGCGCTGCCGCTGCTGGCTGAATCCGTCTGTATCGGAACCTTTGTCATTGCTCGCCGGAAGGCTCATGTATTTTCCGGCAACGATCTTGCGCTGCTCGGCACGCTTTGTGGAACGCTGGCGTCCGCGCTCCGCAATGCAGAGCTCTACACGAATCGCTCGCAGCATGAACGCGACCTGCTCGAAGTGCAACGCGTCAGCCAGCTCGTGTCATCCAGCCTCAATCCGGAGGCCATCCTGAAAGAGATCATCACGTCGCTGCCGCAGTTGTTTGATTCCGAGGGCTGCTCGGTCCGGATGGTTGAGGACGGCGATCTCATTCCGCTCGCCGAGTATGGCGCCATCGTGAGCACCTTCGCGCCGAGAATCCCAATAGCGTCGAGCCTGGCCGGAACGATCATTCGCGACAAACGTGTTCTCGCCGTCAACGATCTCCATACGCACCCAGTTACCGGAGAAAATGCGCGCGGCGCCGGCATTGCAGTGCGTGGCTGGCTTGCCGCGCCGATGATCGACGCCGACGGCGCGGCGATCGGTATCCTCTCAATTCATAGCGATCACCCGCGCCAGTGGTCTGAGC
>JACCZH010000346.1 GCA_013696045.1 Chloroflexia bacterium | reverse complement strand
GAGGATACGTTGCCGGCCAACCTCATCCGGGTTCGTCTGGTATCGTCGGCGGTAAATCAGCGGTCATCTGGAGGGTGAACAGGGTTGGATGCCTCAAGGCGCAAGCTCGTGGTCGAGGTGGATATGGGCCGGTGCATCGGCGTCGGGTACTGCGTCGATTGCGCCCCGGCCATGTTCCAGATGAATTCCAACCGGGTGGCCGAAGTTGTCGATCCAGAGGGCGCTGATGAAGAGACGATCATGGAAGCTGCCCAGTCTTGCCCAGTGGACGCGATTTTCGTGGAAACGGAGGACGGCAAGCTTTTATGGCCGAAATAGCAGCCATCATACGTTCTTGCATACGTACGCGTAGAGTAGCGTGACATCCAGGCAACTCCATGGTAGTATCTGGGCGTACGTACACTCGCTAGTGTGTGGGAGCGAAACCCGATGAAAATGATGCGCGCAGCCGCTCGACCATCGCAGGCTTACAGTCTTGAGGACGCAGCGGATTTCCTGGAATACGATCGCTCCGCCATCGAATACTGGTTGCGCATGGGCCACCTCGACGGACAGTGGGACAACCAGCGCCGTTGCTGGCGGATCAAGCCACAGGCGTTGCTCGATTTCCTGCGCCAGGCTCGCGAACCGATGCCGACCGGCCGGTGCTCGCGTAGCAGTGCGGTGCAAGCGCCAATGGTGACGCTCGAGGCTCTCACCGACTGACAAAATAGCACGCTACACCAATGAGTATGAGAATTGCCCTGGACCACTCCGATTTGGGCGGCACACAGTAGCCGGCCGCCCGTTGACCTTTGTCCACCCCGGTCGATCGTCAGGACCCCACTCCTGGCGATCGCGATGTTTTCTCCCATCCCACCTGTTGAGGCAGGCCGCCCAGGACAGCCTTGCGCCTGGGCGGTCCCTGCCTTCCTTCCAGGCGAGGGGATTGGTTCCGGCAGAGAAAAGGCCCTCATCGCTGACCCCTCGGAGGGGTTGGTGATGAGGGCTCTCTTTTGGCGGTGAGGGCCCCTTACTCCGTCGCCAGCGCCTCAATCTGTGCGAGGTGCTCCGCATCGTGGTCAATCATGAGCTCGACGACATCTTCGATAGACATCTTGCCCTCTTTTTCGTAGGTGCCGGCCCGGTCCCAGAGGTTGAGCGCGAGGCTCATGAGCATTGACACACTCTCGCCACGCAGCTCGTTGAAAGCTTGCAGATTTTCGTCTATGGAGGCGCCCATCATTGACTCCTGGCGCTCCGATGCTTTCGTGCCGAACGCTTGAAGATGGGGTGAGTCCTCGCGTAGCAGACGGTTCAGCCGCTCGACAAAATAGAACTCGCACGCTGCGAGGTGGCCGATCACCTGAGCGGCATTCCATTCACCATCAGGCGGGTTCCCGGAGGCAGCAGCGCTGTCCTTCAGCTGGGTGGGAGTCTGGGCAAGAAAGTCGATCAACTCGCGGTACTCGTCTAGCATGCAGATTTTCTCTCACTGATCTCAGGAGGCAACAATTTGCCAGACGATACTAAAGGGGTCGACGAAGCGGAAGGCACGCGGGCTGTCCTCCTGGACCGTGAACGAGCTGAAAAGCGCCCGTCCGCGAAGGTGGTTGAGGGTGTCCATCGGAACGTTGAGACTGATGTATGCCAGTCGAGGCTCGTGGAGTACTTTGCCCATGCCGGTATTGATCAGCACTAACCCCACTGAGCCATTCTCAAGGCGCACGATCTCAGGCTCGATGCCGGTGTGAATGCCCTCGTTGTAGCTGTAGTTGGTGTTGAGATGCTCCCAGCGGTCATCGTCACGGCGGGCGCGGTAGATGACGTTCATTCCAAAGAAATCACGATAGAATTCCTCGGCCCTTGCAATGTCGCGCACATTGATGGCGATGTTGTCGACGCTGCCGATATCAATGGTGGACGTGGCCTGCAGAGCTGACGTGCTGTTTGCAAGACGGCCACCATAAGGAACATCTGCCACGCGGGAGCCCCCTTCCATAACGAGGTCAATCTGATGACTGATCCGTGGAGTCGTGTTTTCAAACCAGTATTGATCGCCTTGAATAAGCCGGCGCATCGACTTGGAGTCATGGTCACCAAGGCTCACCCGTTGGCCCTTGTGGGCGTAGAGATAGACGTTGGAGCGGAAATCGCCGCTGATGGCCCAGTTGTAAAGGTTGTCGACGACATCGAGGCTGTGGGCGACGATGGTGAGCTCGGCGAAGGCGTCGTTAGGATCCAGCTCATGCGGATGGCGTTCGATGAGAATCTCTGCGTCGCGGCTGGACTCAACCGCTATCTTGGCGTCCTCCTGCACCATTTCTGGCACCTCAAGGATGAACCGGTACGCCATTCGATGGCTCCTCTCCCCTGCCGGATTGTGACGATTCCCGTAATCGGGGGGCGCGAGTGTCCGCCCGGAATCGCGAAGGTCATTGTAGCATCCGTGGCTTTATGGATTCGGGACGGTGACAACTCCGTCGCTTGTGGTGACATAAAGGTCAGCGCCATTAGCAGCGAACTGGACGTCCCTGACCTGGGTATCGCTCGCGATTTCATCGTAGCGGTCCCAGGTGCCCCCGTCGTCCTGCGAGACATAGAGGCCGCGGACTGTCCCTGCGAAAATGCGATGGCTATGCGATGGGTCGATGGCGACCGTTAACACGCCAAATTCGCGCTCAGCCACGTTCAAGGGGTTGTTGGGCGCGACCAAATCTTCATCAGGCGGCAGCGTGACCGATTCCAGACCCCTCCGGCTCTCGGCCCACGTTTCGCCGCCATCGAGCGAGATTTGCACACCGGACCGTGTGCCAACGATCACGCGGTCGACGTCGGCCTCCACACATGCTATGCCCTCGACTTGAATGATGACGTTGGAGATCTCCGGCCGATCTGGGCTGGCGAGCCTCAACTCGCGCACCTGACTCTGGCCTGAGTTTGAAATGCCGAGCACTAGCAAGCGTTCGCCGACAACGTCCAGATCAATAATTTCGTGCTGGTAGAGTGGCTGAAAATAGCGCCAGGTGTCGCCCAGGTTGTCAGAAATCGTGAGCGCGCAATCTGTGCCATAGAGCACGTTAGGGAAGACCGGATCAATCGCCATCGGCCGGACATTCTGACCGTTCGGCAGCGCCCGCCATGTGTCGCCGCCATCCTCGCTCACCTCAAGAGCGATGTCGTCGTCCTGTGCAGATTGTTGGCAGGGAGGGTGATCGCCACGAAAGAGGCGCTGGGGATCGTTGTGATCAACCAGAAACGCGCGGTTTTCGTTAACAGTTGGGGTTGCCTCCCACTGCCGGTTGCGCCAGATGTACAGGCGCTTGTCCGTGAGCGCATACAGTGGCGGCTGGCGCGGGTCAGGCACGTATACGCGTTCAACGGCGTCCCCGTCGATCATCAGGATGTTGCCGGCTGGAGTGATTGTGGTGACGGGCGTCCCGCTCGCGGCCACAGTCGCGGTCCGGTTTGCGCTTTCTGTGTTGCAAGCGACGGCCGATAGCAGAATGAGCGCGACCATAACGACCGGACCAAGGTGTCGATGGGACTTCATCGGTATAGGGAAAGACATTTCGCTCCTCGGCGACACCGCTGAATTCAGGCGTATTGCGCGCAACTGATTCTAGCCGATGAACGGAGGTAGCGATACTGGCAGCTTCGCTGGTTAGACGGTGGCGACAACCTCACTGACGTAAACGGTTGCCAGTTGTGGTGAAACTGATTCTTCAGGGATCTCTTCGCCGTCAGTAACCAGTCCGCGTAGGTGGAGCTCAATTGCCTCCCTGGCTCTCTCCAGAGATTCATCGATGTTGCGTCCTTGAGCCACCACACCGGGCAGGCTTGGAACTGTGACCGTGTAGACACCATGCGCTGGATCAGGGTTAAGGAAGATGGTATAGCGGCGCATGAAGACCTATCCCTTCTTGGGCTGCGCTCTACACTCTTTGAGGTTACAACGACCTTCACCGTTCGTCCTGAGGAACGACGGCCGGTGTCCTCCGGCGTCGATTGATGCACAACGACCTCGCATCGGCTAGGATCATGCGCAGGAGTGGCGGAGCAACCGTTGATGGAGGGATTCGGGTATGGCGGGGATTGTGACTCCCGAGGAGCGCTTTGGGTTTCAGATGGGGGCGGACCGTAAACTGGTTCGCTGGGCTGACATGCTGGCGTATTTTCAGGAGGTGGCTGCTGCCAGCGACCGGGTGCTGTACGAGCAGCTTGGTGTTGCCACCGAAGGCCAGCCCTTCGTGATGCTCACCATCTCTTCGCCGGAGAACCTTCAGAACGTTGAGCATTTCCGCGCGATCCAGGCCATGCTGGCCGACCCGCGAGGCGTTGACCAGTCCGAGATCGACCGGCTGACGGAGGAGGGCCGAGCCATTGTCCTGATTACCTGCTCGATTCATGCGACCGAGGTCGGCGCGGTGCAGATGACGCCCGAGCTGGTCTATGAGCTGGCGACCAGAGATGACCCGGAAATCAGGTGCATTCTCTCCGAAACCATCCTGCTGCTGGTTCCATCGCTCAACCCGGACGGCATGGAACTGGTGGCCGATTGGTATGCGGAAACGCTCGCCACGCCTTTTGAGGGTTCGGCGCCGCCGACGCTTTACCATACCTACACCGGCCACGATAACAACCGCGACTGGTTCATGTTTACCCAGGTTGAGAACCGGCTCGCGATTGAGAAGATCCATAATGTCTGGCGTCCACACATCGTTTTTGATCAACATCAGATGATGCCGGACGGACCGCGCTACGTGCTGCCGCCCTTTATCGATCCCTACGACGCCAACGTTCACCCGCTGCTGCAACAGCAGGTCGCGCTCGTCGGGCAGGCCATGGCCGCCGATCTGACGGCGGCCGGCAAAACCGGTGTGGCGACCAACATCATCTTTGACGCTTTCTCGCCCTCGCGCGCCTACCAGCACTATCACGGCGGAGTGCGTATTCTCTCCGAGGCGGCCAGTGTCAAGATTGCGACACCGATTCATCTGGGCGAGTCGGAGCGTAAAGAGACGCGCGGCTTTGATCCAGCTGTCGCCTCGTGGAACCATCCGGAGCCGTGGCCGGGCGGGGACTGGCGGTTGAGGGACATCGTCGAGTACAACAAAATCTCGGCACTGGCGCTCTTGAACAACGCCGCCGCCTATCGTGACCGCTGGGTGCGGAACTTTGCAGCCATCTCGCGTGACGCCGTTAACGCTGACGAGCCCTACGCATTTGTTGTTCCGGCGGACCAGGCTGACCCGGTCACGACAGCCGAGATGCTTCAGGCGCTCGAATTTGGCGACGTTGAGATTCATGAGTCGGCTGCGTCGTTCATCGCGGACGGTGTTGAGTACCCGGGCGGGTCGCGGGTTGTTCTCACGGCGCAGCCGTATGGCCCGTTCGCTCGCACCATGCTCGATGTACAGGAGTATCCGGATCTGCGGCTGTTCCCGGGCGGCCCCCCCAAACCGCCGTATGACATCACCGCTCATTCATTGCCGTTGCAGATGGGCGTTGAGGCAGTGCGGGTTGAGTCATCATTCGAAGCGCAACTCAGCAGGGTTGAGTGTGTTGACCTCCCACAGGGCCAGGTCACCGGTGATGGACCGGCGTTCATGCTCGATCCAAGGGTGAACGCGAGCGCCCGGGCGGTGAACCTGTTGCTGGCCGCAGGCGCCACCGTTCACCGTTTCACCGGGGTTCACCCGGAGCTTGGCATCGAAACCGGCGCATTCATCGTGGAAGGGCTGGATCGCGGCGATCTGGAGAAGGTAGCTCGTGAGACCCACGTCACGCTGGCCACTGTCGACCGCAACCAGATGAAACATGCCTTGCGCAGGCAGGATGCGCCCCGAATCGGGATGTATCGTTCCTACCGGCCCAACGCGATGGACGAGGGGTGGACCAGGTTTATCTTCGAGCAGTACAACTTTGATTTTTCCACGCTGAGGAACCGCGATATCCGGCAAGGTGATCTTTCAGACCGCTTCGACGTCATCGTGCTCGCCCAACAGCCGGCCAAAGACATTCTGGAGGGCAACTCTCCGCACGATTATCCGGCGGAATATGCAGGCGGGATCGGCGAGATTGGCGCGGCCAAGCTGCGGCGCTTTGTCGAGGCGGGGGGCACGTTAATTGCCATCGACTCGGCTTGTGAGCTGGCGATCAAATATCTTTATCTTCCGGTTACGAATGTGCTTGAAGGGCTCCGCACCGATGAGTTCTACAATCCCGGCTCCTTGATGCGGCTGATTCTCGACCCGCGCCATCCTATTGCCTACGGATACGAGCGTGAAGCCTCCGCCCTGTTCGTGAACTCGCCCGCGTTCGATGTGGGCTCCAATGGCGGCAGCACGCAGACGATCGGGCGTTACCCGCTCTCGAACCAGTTGATAGCCGGCTGGATGCTCGGTGGCGAGCATGTGCGTGGCCGGGCGGCGCTGGTGGAGATTGCAGTCGGCTCTGGTCAGGTGATCCTCTTCGGCTTCCGGCCGCAGTTCCGGGCGCAGTCACGGGGCACCTACCGCCTGCTGTTCAATTCGCTGTATATGAGCGCGACGCGGTAAGCGAGTTGTTATACTCCGGCGCGTTGCGGGATGTCAGCCTGGCGTGTGCGGGCCGCAACGATAGAGCTGAACGTATCGAACCGGTAACCAGGAATCGCGCAATCAGGTAGTCATCTCGACCGAAGTGGAGCAACCATCTTGCTTGCTGATGCTTTGGTTGCGTCGAGATCTCTCCACTTCGGTCGAGATAACAGTTGTATCATTGTTTTCCCGCCGATTAACGACCCAACATAGTAAACGTCATCGAAGCCATTCTGCAGTGTAGAGAAGAGCAGGCCCGACATTTTTCGAGAACAGATTCGTATTGCTGGATTTGCGATCGTGGCATTTGGTGTGTTGCTCACCATCGCGTCGCTGTTTGCTGACCCGCTTGCCTTGGGTATGCCGGGGACTGGTTTTGGCTGGAAACAGATGCTCGGCACACTGCTCGGTCTGGTGATCGCGGGTCTTGGCGGGCTCGTGCTCTACCGAACAGCACAGGCCGACGCGGCTGACGCGGACAAAGAGGAAGAGGACGAAAGCGCATGAAGGGCATCATTCTGGCTGGCGGGCTTGGCAGCCGGCTATACCCGCTTACCCACGCAACCAACAAACACCTTCTGCCAATTTACGACCAGCCGATGGTCTATTACCCGATTCAGACACTGGTCTCCGCCGGAGTTGATGAGGTGCTGATCGTGACCGGTGGACCGCACGCCGGCGACTTCATCCCTGTTTTGCGCAACGGCCGGCAGTTTGGATTGAAGCATCTGGAATACACCTACCAGAATAATGAGGGCGGCATCGCCGAGGCGCTATCGTTGGGCGAGGAGTTCGCCGACGGTGAGCCGATCTGCGTCATTCTCGGCGACAACACCACCGATGCCGATATTGGCCCTGCGGTGCAGGGGTTCGACGGCGGCGCGATGCTCTTTCTGAAGGAAGTCCCCGACCCAGACCGCTTCGGTTGCCCAGTCTTCGACCCTGAGGATACGGCCCGGATCCTGCGCATTGAAGAGAAGCCAGATCGTCCGCACAGCCCCTATGCCATCACCGGACTGTACATTTATGACGAAACAGTGTTCGACTATATCGGAAAGCTAGAGCCGTCAAACCGTGGCGAGCTTGAGATTACTGATGTGAATAATTTCTATCTCAATGACGACCGCCTGCGCTGGGTTGAGCTCGACGGCTTCTGGAGCGACGCCGGCACCTTCCAGAGTCTCTATCGCACCACCCGCTACTGGGCCGAGAAGAAACTCGGTAAAGCCAACGCGGATCGCGTGGCGGCGGGCTTGTTGGAGATTTCGTAGGAACCTGGACGCCCTCTGAGCCGTATCACGCCCCATGTGCATCTACCTCGCGGTAGGCGCGGACGCTGATCGCGGTGCATTGCCCTATGAGAATTTTTCGGCGCCATTATCCGATATTCGGCAAATCGCAGGGCGGCGCGCCAACCAGCCCTTTGATGTATTCGATGTCGCCGATGTGCAGATAGGTGTGGGCGATCAGGTGCTGGAGCCGGCCGGCGGTGGTTAAGGTACTGCCCGACGGCGAAGGGCGTTCGATGCGCAGGCTATCCTCATCCAGCGAATCCAGCAGGGCGTCGGTTTCGTCCCAGAGCATCTGCTGGTAGCGCGAGAGGGCCGCCTTGTCTGTCGTCACCTCGTCCACTTCAGCCTGGCTATAACCGTAGCCGGTGCCGATGTCGGGTTTGCCCTTGCCGTCTGGACTGTAGCCGCTCAGCTCGCTGAATCCGCCCCGGTGCCAGGCGTCCTGTGCGGGGTCTTGCCCCTGGATACGGACGTTGATGTCGCGGTCCCAGTGGCGCAGGACGTGGAAGTAGACGAAGTTCACCGGGTTCGCCTCCGGGGTTGGTCGTTTGCCGAACTGCTCGTCACCCACGGTCGAGACGGCCTCTTTGAGGTCGTTGTTCGCAAACTCGATCATCGTGCGATAGCTCTGTAACTCTGACATGGGAGACCTTTCCACTGCTGTTTCCAACACCGGTCGGCTGTAGCGGCGCAATGCATTGCGCCGCTACGAAG
>JACCZH010000300.1 GCA_013696045.1 Chloroflexia bacterium | reverse complement strand
GGGCTTGGGTCGATTGATTCCGTGAACTCGCGCCGCTTACGATTCCTCCTGGACGTGCCTGCGCTTCTACCGTGTGGCGACTGCCAGTAACGCGGTTGCGTCGAGGTAGATTCCGTCTGGACGCGTCTGGGGTTGGGTGCGGCTTACGAAGGCGGTTTTGGTCTGCTCAATCTGGTCAGTGCTAAGGGCATCCAACCAGCGGCGCATGCCGGTGCCGCGCGCGTTCTGCCAGTATTCCTCGATGTCCGTGTAATGAAATGTTGTCGAGTCCACCTGCGTTTCAACGCTGGAGAATCCTGCCGTAAGGAGTGGACGCTCGACCGCGTCGGGCTGGCTGAACGCCACGGCGGGGTCCGCACTGAGGTCTGCGAAGCCGAGTTCTCCCAGAACCGTCGCCAGATCGTCACCCTGTGAAACGCGCCATGTCGAAATAGCAAGCTGGCCGCCCGGTTTGAGAACCCGGTGGATTTCGGTCAGGGCCAGATCGAGACGTGGGAAGAACATCACCCCAAAACCGCACAGGACGCGGTCGAAGCTGGCGTCAGGGAAATCGAGTTGTTCGGCGTCCATAACCTGCACATCAATGTTGAGCTCTCGCCGTGCGCCTTCTTCCCGCGCGATGCGAACCATCTCCTCGGCCAGGTCGATACCGGTGACCTCTCCGCTGGGGCCCACCTGTGTGGCGGCCGGAAACAGTGCCGCGCCACGTCCGGTCGCGACATCGAGTACCCGCTGGCCCGGTTTGATGTCGGCAACCTCAACCAGGCGCTTGCCAAAATGGGCGAAGCAGCCTGGACCGGCCATGTCGTAGCCTTCAGCGATACGGTTGAACATCGCCCTCGTTTGCGCCTTGCGCGTCGTGATTGCGTCACTCATGACAGAACCCTTCTGAACGTGCCCTGTTCCGGGGCGTTGCGAAAGGCGCTTGTGTACAGCGCGGACCGGGCGGTATTGTCGCACAGATGCGGGCTACGTTCGGAAGTACACGCGCTGGACGATTCTCTACTGCTCTACACTCACCGCATACGGTAATAGCGTGAAGAACTCGTGATGAGAGCCCATATGACCACGCCAGCAGACCAGGAGACGTTTGGACGAATCGTCCGCCGGATTGATCCGCAGTCCAGGTTGCGAAGCTCGTGGCCGCTGACCGGTGGTGTTTCAGCCCAGGTGACGGCGCTCGAGCTGGCCCATCCGGATGGGCAAATAACGAAACTGATCGTGCGCCAGCATGGCGAGGTAGACCTCAAGCAGAACCCGCATATCGCGAGGGATGAATTCAGGATCCTGCAAATTGCCCTGTCTCACGGCTTGCCAGTCCCTGCGCCGGTCTTTGTTGACGAGTCGCGCGAGATTCTGGGGACACCCTTCATTGTTATGGAATTCGTCGAGGGTGAACCAGAGTTCTCCCCGCCAGATCTGCCCGGATATCTCGGCGAGTTGGCGTTGTATCTCGCCCGGATTCATCGCGTCGCGTTCTCACCAGAGCTAGCGTTCCTGCCCCGGAGGGACAAGGGGTTTGGGACACGTCCTGAGAACCTCGACCTCTCGCTGAACGAAGAAGGTATCCGGGACGCGTTGGAAGCTGTCTGGCCCATCGCCGCGTTGAACTCGCCCGTATTGCTACACGGTGACTATTGGCCGGGAAATATCCTCCGGACATCTGGCATGCTCGCCGCCGTCATCGATTGGGAAGATGCGGCTACCGGCGATCCCCTGGCTGATCTGGGTAATAGCCGGCTCGAGATTCTCTGGGCGTTCGGGGTCGACGCGATGGACGCGTTCACGAACCACTACCGGTCCCTCGCGGACGTCAATGTAACCCATTTGCCCTACTGGGATCTCTGCGCCGCGCTGCGTCCCTGCTCGAAGCTGCCCGGGTGGGGTCTGGATAACGTGACGGAAAAGCGCATGCGAGAACGCCACGCGCAGTTCGTGGATCGGGCGCTCGAGCATCTCACGCCTTTGGATACAAAATCATCTGGGTGCAGCGGAAGAGGGCGATGACCTTGCCCTGCTCGTCGGCGACTTCGGCGTCCCAGATCTGAGTTGAGCGTCCACCGTGGCGCAGTGTGGCAGTGCAGGCCAATGTGCCCGAGCGAGCCGTGCCGAGAAAGTTGGTCTTCAGCTCGATGGTTGTGAAGCCGGTTGCGCCGTCCGGGATCTGGTTCCAGCAACCATAGCCTGACATCGTATCGGCAAACGTCACCACGGTACCGGCGTGCAGATAGCCGTTGGGCGCCAGTAGTTCGGGCCTGAGCGGGAGCCTGCCGCTGATGCTGTTGTCGCCGACCTCGACGATCTCGATACCGAGCAGGCCCACCAGTGTGCCGGGGCTGCGCTGGTTGGACCGGGCGATCATCTCGTCGGTTGACCTGCTCGTTCCGGTGCTGCTGTCTGTCATCGTGCTTCCATCTATTCTATCGAGCTTGGTGTTCATGTTACGCTCGCTGGCGAATCCGCACCAGTATAAGCAACGGGACTTACTTTTCTCGCTCGTTGGAACCGCCATAAGGCCGCCTCGTGAATGAGGGCGGCCTTACGACGTTGATGGAGAGGCAGGATCTAGTAGCGCGTGTCTCCGACAACCGGCAGTGATTCGCTTGGGCCTGGCGGGTACAGCGTGTCGCTGCCCGGCAGCTGCGTGTTCAACTCGAGATACCGCATCTCGGCGAACGACTGGACCTTCGGCGCTATGTCAACGGGGAGCACCGTGTTCATCTCCAGGAACCGGATCTCCTCGAAGCCGTGTGTTACTGCGAAGGTTTGGTC
>JACCZH010000262.1 GCA_013696045.1 Chloroflexia bacterium | reverse complement strand
CCGGTCTGGCCGCGTTGGAGCAAGATCTTAAAGCGTTGGTTGGTTTCTTCAGCAGAAGAGAATCCGGCATACTGGCGCATCGTCCAGAGCCGGTCGCGGTACATGCCTGAATAC
This sequence comes from Chloroflexia bacterium, assembly GCA_013696045.1. Lineage (GTDB taxonomy): Bacteria > Chloroflexota > Chloroflexia > Thermomicrobiales > CFX8 > JACCZH01. The sequence goes on along the minus strand of JACCZH010000262.1, from coordinate 2,771 downwards.
ACGCCACGCGTGTATGGATATTCTCCGGGCTCGGGCTGTGGTTCGCGTTCCCTGGCCCGGTACACCGGCTCGATCTCGATGCCGGAAGTCGTCTCTCGCCGTTGGTGAGCAACATCTCGCGCGGTCATAGTCTCGCCAATCTCGCACTCGTTAGCGGTCGTTGCCCTCCATTGTACTTCTTCTCTCAACGAGTTCGGTCAAGACCCCGGCGCAGGAACGCGGATGGACAAACGCCACCCGCCAGTTGTGCAAACCGACACGAGGCTGTTTATCGATCAACTCGACACCATCAGCTGCCAGTTGCGCCAGCGTCTCGTCAATGTCATCGACGAGATAGGCGACATGGTGGAGCCCTTCGCCGCGTGACACCAGGAAGCGGCCGAGCGACGAATCACTGTCAAGCGGAGCGATCAATTCGATCCAGGTTTCGCCGGCGTGGATCGGGACCGCGTCAACATTCTGCGATTCGAGCCGCTCGGTTTCGCCCACCACGAACCCCAGCGCGCGGTATTTTTCAACCGCCGCGCCGAGGTCCGTCACGATAATGCCCACGTGATGGATTTGGCCGATGGAAGGGGTCATGGCAGCGACACCGATGACACATTGGCCGGCATGTAAGGGAGGGGCCCCTCCCCTCCCGGTTCAACGTCCGGGGCGGTCAACCACGGCAGAGGACGGGGCCCTCCCCTACAGAGTTCAGCAAACGCCATGTCAATACGTCCGGCTACCCGCCGCGCGGCGGACCGGGACGTTGGCGACCAGACTTTCTCCATGCTCGGAGCGAGTGATATTAACGTGGAGCTGATTCGCGTCCACATCCAGATGGCGAGCAATAACCTGGTAGATGTCATGCCGGATAGCGTCCATCATCTCCGGTGTCACGCGGACATGATCCTGGACGAGCACTTCGACCAGGCGTTGCTTGGCAAGCGACGCGCTGGAGTGTTGTGGCCGCCGGCCAAGGAGCGTATCGAGCCAACTCATCTTCGATGGCCCCCTTCTATCGTGTCGACAGGCTGGCCCGAGGCGCAGCACTACGAATACCGAAGGCCCGCAGAACCTTGCCCCACGCGCCGCCTTCTTCCTGAAGTGGCGCCAGTGGAATGTCCTGCCCGGTGATGCGCTGGGCAATCTGCCGGAACGCTTCACCGGCCTTGGATTCCATGTCCAGCGCTGCTGGCTCGCCGCGGTTGGTCGACATGACGATGTTCTCATCCATCGGAACCATGCCAATCACCGAGATCGCCAGAATATCAGTGACGTCTTCGAGACTCATCATCTCGCCGCGCTTCACCATTGAGGCGTCCACCCGGTTGAGAATGAGCCTCGGCACCGGCAGCTCGGCTGCCTCAACCAGACCGATAATCCGGTCAGCGTCCCGAACCGCGGAGACTTCCGGGTTGGTGACGACAATCACCTCATCCGCTCCAGCGATCGAGTTTCGGAAGCCTTGCTCAATACCCGCCGGCGAGTCGATGATCGTGTAATCAAACTGCTTGCGCAACTCGTCACACAGCGCCACCATCTGGTGCGGCGAAACCGATTCCTTCTCACGCGTCTGCGCGGCCGGAATAAGGTGCAGATTCGGCAGACGCTTGTCACGAATCATCGCCTGTCGCAGACGGCATGTGCCTTCCACCACATCCACCAGGTCATAGACGATGCGGTTCTCCAGACCCAGGACGATGTCCAGGTTGCGAAGCCCAATGTCGGCGTCAATTAACACAACTGACTTGCCCTGGGCAGCCAGCGCCGCGCCAATGTTGGCCGTCGTCGTTGTCTTGCCAACTCCACCTTTGCCGGATGTGATCGTGACCACACGACCCCCGACGTTAACGTTCGGTTCGTGAACTCCGTTATCCACGTTGTTCCCCCTGATCTCGCCGCCGCCACCGACCTCGCCCCGGCCTTGGCTAGCTCAAGCGACCCCGGCGCTCCATTCCGCGCCACGGCTCGACCACGATATTAGAACCCGTTACATACGCGCACTGCGCGACGTCTACTTCGTACTCCTTACCATCCGGCGGACGGGCAACGATCGCTCCAATCCGAATCTGCGTCGGTTGAAGTTTCAACGCACAGATTATTGCCTCGTCAGAACCCTCGGCGCCGGCGTGCACCATGCCACGTAGTGCGCCCCAGACGATGATGTCCCCAACAGCCGAGATCTGCGCACCGGCGTTGACATCACCCATGATGACCAGGTCACCATCGCTGTGGACCGTTGCGCCAGACCGGAGAGTCCGGCGCACATAGACCGCCGTGCGCTCCACGTCGCGCGCCGGCCGTTTCGGCAGCTCCTTCAACCTGTCACGCCGCGCCACGATCCGCAGCGGGCGATGACCGAGCTCGTTCAGGACGGCCCGCGACTCGGCCAGGCTGGCGGTGATGCTTGTCAACCGCACGCCGCGCTCGGTCAGGATCTCCTCAATGCGCTCGATCTCAAGCTGATCGGGTAGGCGCTGGTCGTAATCCAGCACTACCTGGGAGTCTTTGAAAAAATCGCGGCCACTATCGACCGCTTCCCGGATCTGACCCACAAGCTCATCAGCCGGCAGGTCCTCGGGGAGGTAAAAGACGATTCCGTCGCGGGTACCCCTCACCCGTAGCTGTAGGCTTTCGACGCGCTCAATTCTCTCCGCCATGGCGACTACTCTCTTCGTCCGCAACGACTACCAACGACCGAAAGCGTCCTCGCCACGCTTCTTCGCGCCTTTCGTGGGGGCGTATCGCATACGCTTGCTGTGCCACCGATCTGAGCGGCCTGAGCG
>JACCZH010000238.1 GCA_013696045.1 Chloroflexia bacterium | reverse complement strand
TGCTTAATCGGTGCGCACGATGCGCTTCGCGAGCGCGCTGGCATGTTGCTCTCGCCGCCTCTGCGCGCACAGCACGACCAGTTCGTCTTGGAAGTGCGCACGGCCATGGCGGAAGAGACGTACACCGCGGCTCGAACTGCCGGAGAGGCCATGCCACTAGAGGAGGCGATCGCCGTGGCGACGAACGTGCTGGCGATCATCGCAGAGCCCGATAGCCAGACCATCACCCCGCCTGAGTCAGCGCACCGGGGCCTGTCACGGCGCGAGGTCGAGGTCCTGCGGTTGATCGCGGTCGGCAGCAGCAACCGTCAGATTGCCCATGATCTCTTTCTGAGCCCTCGCACCGTCGAGCGCCACATCGCCAACATCTATTTGAAGATTGATGTCCACACCAAAGCGGAGGCGAGTGCCTATGCACGTCGCCAGCACCTCGCCTGATGGACGGCACGTCGATTCCTCTACGTAGGCGCCGCCAAAAAACTACATATTCCGATTACATAGAACAACGGATGCGGGAAACCAGCGCCCGTCCTACGGTTGTGCATGCTGAGAGGTTTGCAGGACGCTGACGAACCTAGTCGCCGGCGCCCGGCGGATCTCTCGGCACAGGTGATGACCGCACAGGTGATAGGAGGAGCATGATGGCACCACGCGAAGTTTCACGCAGAACTGTATTGCATGGGGGCGCGGCATTGGCTGCGTTGGCGGCGTTCCGTGTCCGGGCGCCAGCGACAGCCTCTGTACGTCAAGAGAACAAGGACATCGCCCACTGGTCGGCTCCATCTCTATTTTCAACGCTGCGCTTTCCGAATCGGCCCGGCGAGGAGGTCATTCCCTGGTTAGATCAGCCAGCGCCGAACCCTGTGCCCGACATCTCCGGGACGCTACTGCACTGGGAGTCGCTGGATTCGTGGCAGACACCGAACAACGAGTTCTTTACGGTCAAGCATTACAACCTGCCGGACATCGCTCCTGAGGCGTGGCGGCTGGAGATTACCGGACTGGTCGGGAATCCCATGTCCATCGCACTCGACGAGCTCAAAGCTCGCCCAAGTCAGGAAGTCTCCTTCACCATGGAGTGCTCCGGGAACCATGGTTTGCCGTTTCTTATTGGCGCCATCGGCAACGCCAACTGGGCAGGCACTCCCCTCGCTCCACTACTCCAGGAGGCCGGAGTGCTTCCCGAGGGCATAGAAGTGGTCTTCTGGGGCAGCGATGCGGGACCAGGCGAGGTCAACGATATGACGCTCACCGAGCAATTCGCGCGCAGCATGTCCCTGTCAGACGCCATGGATCCCAACATCATCCTGTGTTACATGATGAACGGGGAGCCGCTTCCCCAGGATCACGGGGGTCCAGTGCGCTTGATCGCCCCGGGTTGGTATGGGGTAGCCAACGTCAAATGGCTGCACCGCATCGAGTTGCTGAACACCCGCTATATGGGCCGGTTCATGGCGCGCGAGTACGTGACAATCCGCGAGGAGCAGGTCGACGACGTGACAGTGGCGCGCTTCACGTCTGTGACCAGGGATCGACTGAAATCGGCTCCAGCCAAAGTCACCCGGCTCGACGGCGAGTATCGCATCATCGGCGCGGCCTGGGGGGCCCCGATTGCAGCAGTCGAGGTGCAGATCGACGGTGGAGAGTGGGTTGCGGCGACGCTTGAGGAAGGCGTGGGCGCCGAATTCGCATGGACGATCTGGAGTCTCGATTGGGGCCAGCCGGCTGCGGGGGGACACACCATCACGTCGCGCGCCATCAACACCGCGGGGCACACCCAGCCAGCGATGGACGATCCTTTGATCGCCAACAAGCTCACCTTCTGGGAAAGCAATGGCCAGATAACGCGACGAGTCGTCACCGGAGACCTTTCTTTCCCCGAAACCGGCAAGACGCTGAGTGGCGCGTTCCTGGCGTTCTGGGAGCAGCACGGCGGGTTAGCAATCTTCGGATATCCGATCACCGAGGCGTTCGACGAGGAGAGCCTGATTGACGGACAGGTCTACCGAGTCCAGTACTTCGAGCGCCAGCGCTTCGAACTGCATCCAGAAAATGCCGAGCCCTATAACGTACTGCTGGGGTTACTGGGAATCGAGACACTGCCTGGTACGGAACCGTTTCCACGTGCCGAACCGAGTTTTAGCCCGGGCTGCCAATTCTTTGAGCCGACTGGCCACAACGTCTGCGGCCGATTCCTCGACTACTGGCAGCATCACGGAGGACTGATGATCTTCGGCTACCCAATCACCGAAGAGATCACTGAGAACGAGCTGACGGTGCAGTACTTCGAGCGTGCGCGCTTCGAGTATCATCCGGACAATCAACCGCCCTATGATGTATTGCTGGGGCCGCTTGGCCGCGATGTGCTGAGCGAGCACTACGGAGGGCAACTGCCTCCGGGCGCTGAGTAGCTTATTTCCGCTGGAGTGATTCAACGATCATACGTCACAACACGACGCTCAAGCAGCGTCGTGTTGGCTGAAGGGCATCCTCGCCGAGCATAAATACGCCCGCAACTGCGCCGACAGCCGCGCCTTCATGAGGTCCGCAACCTGGGCCGGCCGCTCAGCGACCTCGACGCCGGCAGCGTTCAATGCAGCAATCTTCTCGGCGGCGGTGCCGGTGCCACCGGAGATGATGGCGCCGGCGTGACCCATGCGCTTGCCGGGAGGCGCGGTGACACCGGCGATGAAGCCGATAACCGGCTTGGTGACGTGTTCTTTAATGTAGGCTGCGGCTTGCTCTTCGTCGGTGCCGCCGATCTCCCCGAGCATAACGATACCTTCGGTTTCAGGGTCGGCCTCGAACAGCTCCAACACATCGATAAACGACGTCCCGATGATGGGGTCGCCACCGATGCCGACAGCGGTGGTCTGGCCTAGCCCGGACTCGGTCAGCGCCCAGACAACCTCATAGGTGAGCGTGCCGGAGCGAGAAACGAGACCCACCCGGCCGCGCTTGTGGATGTAGCCAGGCATGATGCCGATCTTGGCCTCACCCGGTGTAATCAAACCGGGGCAGTTCGGGCCGATCAGGCGCGCTCCAGCAGCCTTCACATGCGCGTAGGCCTTGACCATGTCGTTGACCGGGATATTTTCGGAGATGCAGATGATCAACGGAATGCCGCTGTCGGTCGCCTCCATGATCGCGTCCGGCGCAAACGGGCCGGGCACGTAGATAATTGAGACGTTGGGCTTCGTTTCAGCGACTGCCTCGGCGACAGTGTTGTAGACCGGCACGCCGTGCACGGCCTTGCCTGCCCGTCCCGGAGTGACACCGGCCACAACCTGAGTGCCATATTCCAGCATGCCGCCAGTGTGGAAGGTGCCTTCGCGGCCAGTAATGCCCTGGACCAGCACACGAGAATTCTTATCGACGAGAATGCTCACCTTGTCGGGGTCCCCTCTATCAACCGGCGCGCGATGCTTCGACCACGCCACGGGCCGCTTCAGTCATGGTGTCAACCGTGGTAATACCGGCTTCGGAAAGAATCTGCCGGCCCTCTTCCTGGTTTGTTCCAACCAGACGAATAACCATCGGCACATTCACCTCGACACGGGTGCGTGCCTCAAGAATGCCCTTGGCCACCAGATCGCAGCGGGTAATGCCGCCAAAGATATTGAAGAGAATTGCGGTGACAGCCGGGTCAGCCAATACGAGCTCCAGTGCCATGGCGACCTGGTCAGCGCTCGCGCCACCGCCTACATCCAGAAAGTTAGCCGGATCGCCGCCCTGTTGCTTCACGGCGTCCATGGTTGCCATCGCCAGCCCCGCGCCATTGACCACGCAGCCAATGTCGCCATCCAGCTTCACGAACGAGATGCCGTTGGCGCGTGCCCTGGTCTCGGTCTGGTCTTCTTCGTTGGCGTCGCGCAGCTCATCAAATGCTGGATGCCGGTAGAGCGCGTTGTCGTCCAGCGTCACCTTGGAATCCAGTGCCAGCCAGCGGTCGTCCCCGGTCAGGATGAGCGGGTTGATCTCGGCCAGTGAAGCGTCAGAACCAACGAATGCGTCGTACAACGAACGCACGATGCTGAGGAATCCGCGCATCAGCTGGGGCTCAATGCCCAGACCGAAGGCCACCATGCGCGCCTGAAAATCCTGAAGACCCAGCAGCGGGTCGGCCGTGACCCGGATGATTTTCTCCGGCGTCTCGCGGGCGACCTCTTCGATGTCCACCCCGCCTTCTGAGCTGGCCATGATCGTGATGCCGCGGGCGGCTCGATCGAGGATGATGCCCAGATAATATTCGCGGGCGATATCGACTGCCGGAACGACGAACACTTTATGCACGATGTGTCCGCTAATGTCCATGCCAAGGATGGACTGAGCAGCCTCGCGCGCTTCGTCCGGCGTTCCCACCAGCTTGATGCCGCCGGCTTTGCCGCGGCCGCCTGTATGTACCTGCGCCTTGATGGCGACCTTTCCAGACCCTCCGCCAAGTTGTTGGGTGGCCAGGGCCGCCTCGTCGGCGGTGGTTGCCACTTTGCCGGCGTTAATCGGAATGCCGTAGGTTTCCAGTAATTCCGCCGCCTGATATTCGTGAATGTTCATGGGCGTTCTGATGCTCCCGCTTCGTGTCGCATACCCTCGGACTGCCCGTCGATCATAGCATACGGGTTTCGCATACCCGTGCGGAGTACGGCCAAAATGACCTGTTACTATTAGTAGTGTGAGGGAGGCTGAGAAGAACAGTTTCCAAGGAATGTGGAGGAACACCAATGTTACGACGTGAAGAAAGCCGCCATGACTTTGCTTTTATTGCAGGTGTCATTATCGGGGCGATCACCGGAGCGATAACCACCCTGGCGCTAACCCCAATGTCGGGCAACGAGACGCGCGAGATGATCCGTTCGAAGGTCGGCGACATGGACGAGATCAAAGGTCGCGCCACCTCAGTGAAGGACAAGGCAACCGAGCGCGCAAGCAGCGTCGCCGAGTCTGCCAAGCCGATGATGGATAAGGCCAAGGCCAAGACGACCGAGATGGTGGAGAAGTCCCCCCTGCCAGTTGGCGAGGACAAGGCTGATGGAACCGTCACTGAGATGAACCCATCGCGGCCGGCAACCTCATAGCGCTCAACGTTCGATACACACAATGAAAGGAGCGTGGGCGATGTTTGGGAGAACCCGCGTGGCAACCAAGTTCTTTACGTACGGGCTGATCATCGGCCTGCTCTTCGCGCCCGGCAGCGGCGCGCAGAACCGGGAGCGGCTCAAAAGCTGGGTGATGGACCAGGTGGACCAGTTCCGCTCGTAGAGCATTCACCACTTTGAACACCCCTACGCCGTCATCCCGGCAAAGACGGGGAGCCAGCCAGACTGGCTGGCTCCCCGTTTGCGAAAGAAAACGAGGCCGGGATGATCCCGACCAGTCTTATTCCATATAGCGACGACGACAGCCGCCAGCAGCGGTTTCATTTTGTCGTGCTCCTGCTGCTGCTGACCAACATCGTGGTGTTCATCTACCAGATTTCCCTGGGCCAGGAAGGTATGGCCCGCTTTGTATTCTCCTATGCGGCCGTCCCCTTCCAGCTAACCGAATACACTGATGTTCCGCCAACGATCGACTACCCGATCTGGGTCACCGCGTTTACGTCAATGTTCATGCACGGCGGCCTGCTGCACATTGCCTCAAACATGCTCTATCTCTGGGTGTTCGGTGACAATATTGAAGACGCTATGGGGCCCGGGCGCTTTCTGCTCTTTTATCTGCTGTGTGGTCTTGGCGCGCTGGCAGCCCAGATCGCGATTGATCCGGGCTCACAGACGCCGATTGTTGGAGCTAGCGGCGCGATCGCGGGCATCCTTGGCGCCTACCTGATGCTGTTCCCGCGTGGCCGGGTTAAGGTGGTGACGTTTATTGTCATCATCCCGTTTTTTCTGCGTTTGCCGGCCCTCATTGTGATCGGTTTCTGGATTGTTATCCAGTTCGTCAGTGGCTGGGCCTCCATCGGACCAGGCGTCGAAGAAGCGACCGGAGGAGTGGCCTATTTCGCCCACATCGGCGGATTCCTTACCGGTATCATTCTGGTCTGGTTTTTCCGAAAACGAAGCTAGGAGCCGACGCAGGACGTTCACTTCCCTGCCAGGATCCGACAGTTCTCGCTACCCCAGATACGGCACAACAAGGTGAAGGACGACCCAATGAACAAGGATGCCGGGCAGAAGGCTGCCTGACCGGTCACGCAACATGAGCGACACCGACCCAAACACAATCCCGAGTAACCCACCGGCTACCAGCGCCAGAATCGTATTCTCTCCCCCGCCGGAAGCAGTTACGGCAAACGCGAAGCTCCGCAAACTGAAGAATGCCGCGAATAAGCCCAGCACATACAAGAATGACTGCCTGCTGGGAAAGAGCACATCCAGCGCGCCTTTCATGTAACCGCTCAACAGTGCTTGAATCGCAATCGCTTCTACCAGACCAAAGACCACAACCTTGCCCGCCGGACCGGGATCGGCTTCCAGGAGCAGGGCCGAGAGCAACAGGCTGACGCCGGCCAGAAACAACACGGCCTGAGTCCAGAACATGCCCTTGCGAAAGATCCCCACGACGGCCCGCGAGGTAGCAACATAGACCGTCACCGGGCTGAGCTTCCACAGCAACAATGTCAGTCCCCCGCCAACCACCGCAACGCCCAACCGCAGCGCGAACCAGTCAGCCGGAGTGTTTTCTATCGAAACCGTGGGCGCATCAAAAAAGACCACCAGGGCCGGCCAGCCGAACGCCAGCAGCAAGCTGAGGTTCAACCAGCTAAACAAGGTTGACCCCACGGCTGAACGTGGACTGCCGTACCGCGCAACCATCAAGGTCTGTTCAAGATTGGTACTCGTACGGGTTGGCGCATCCTGGTTGGACACATGGTCCCTCTCGTTGTACTTCCATAGTTGGCCGGAGTCAGAATACGACACCAGAGCCGATCCTGTCCTATGATGGGTCAGGACATCACAACGGATGGTTACAAACGGGAGCAGCTATGCCAGTGAAGACACCAGCAGTCAGCACCTTCTCAATCGTAGCCAGGGATATGCAGACAGGCGATCTGGGCGTCGCAGTGCAGTCGAAGTTCCTGGCGGTTGGCGCGGTGGTTCCCTGGGCGCGCGCGAATGTTGGAGCCGTTGCGACTCAGGCACACGCGAACGTCGCCTATGGGCCGGATGGTCTGCTGCTACTGGAAGACGGAGTCCCGGCGCAGGAGGCTCTGAATCAGTTGGTCAATGCTGACGAGGGGCGCGGAGCGCGCCAGGCCGGCATCGTCGATGCCCAGGGCCGGGCAGCCAGCTTTACCGGCCCAGATTGTAGTGACTGGGCGGGTGGCTACGTTGGGGAAGCTTTCTGCTGCCAGGGCAACATCCTGGCCGGGCCGGAGGTCGTTTCTGGGATGGCCGAGGGCTACTCAACCGCAACAGGGTCATTCGCGCACCGGCTGCTAACGTCGCTCGAAGCCGGTCAGGCCGCTGGCGGAGATAGCCGCGGCCAACAATCAGCGGCCATTCTGATCGTGCGTGAAGGCGGCGGCTACTCCGGCGGCAACGACCGCTGGATCGACCTGCGAGTTGACGACCACCCATCCCCTATCGAGGAGCTGCGCAGGCTGGTCATGCTGCACCGCGTCTATTTCGATCTCGATGACGCCGACCTGGAGCCACTCGACGACGGCATGTTGGCGGTCGTCGCCAGCCACCTGACGACGATTGGTTACCTGGACAACCCCGGCGCGGAGCGGTCAGAGGTTGACTCGGCACTGGCTCGATGGGCTGGACGCGAGAACCTTGAGGAACGCCTGCGCGACGACAACCAGATCGATAGCGTCGTGCTCCAGATGCTGGTCGCGGCCGCGCGTTAGTACTACAACGACAGTTGTGGCGAGATCAGGCGGTCCCGTTGTACTGGCGCTGCACCCCGGCCGACTTCGTGCCCTGCTTGAAGAAGCCGGTCTCGTCCACGATCAAGATCCCGTCCCGGTCGCCCAGGTGCTCGGCGACCTCGGTCTGCAGGTCGTCGGGCACACCATCCGCATCCCACTGCGCCGCATTGAGCAGCCGTTGGACGCCATGAGGACCCGCCTCACCCAGCTGTTCGGCAAGCTGCCAGCCTTCACGCTCCGCGCGCCATTCGCCCAGAGTGTACCGCTCCAATGCCCGGCAAATGCATGCCCTCTGGAGTCAGGGTCGCCAGTAAAATGTACGATACTTGCCGGCCCGGTAATGGGAGATGATCATCCAGAAGGAGCGGTGCGTGGAGCAGAGCATTGGCAAACGTATCATCGTCGTTGGCAGCTCGAACGCTGGCAAAAGCACGCTGGCGGAGGAGCTGGCCGGTCGGCTGGGCGTGCCGTTTATCGAGCTCGACGCGCTGCACTGGGAACCGGGCTGGGTGGCGGCAGAGCGTGAGGTCTTCCGCGAGCGCGTGCGAGAGGCGATCGAGCCGGAGTCATGGGTGATGGCCGGCAACTACACCAGCCTGCAACAGGATGTCAGCTGGCCGGCCGCCGACACCATCGTCTGGCTGGACTTGAACATGCCGACGGTGTTGCGCCGTTGCATTGTCCGCTGCTGGCAGCGCTCGCGCAGCGCCGACCTGCTGTGGGGGACGAACCGCGAGAACTTCTGGGAGCACCTGATGTTCTGGGACCCGGAGAAGTCGCTCCCAACCTACATCCTCAAGACACACGGTATCCGGCGGCGCACGCTCGAGGCGCTCACCCGCGAGCCACGCTGGTCTCACATTACCTTCATCCGCCTGCGTTCGGTCGAGGACATCAACCGCTGGCTCGACGGCGTTGTGGCGACGGCCGATCAACAACAGGAGGTATCAGCACCGCCCCACGCCGATGGCTCACGCATTGTCGCGAGATACGGAACGGTGTCACCCCGCACCCGTCCCGAGGAATACACGACGTTGCGTGAAGAATTCGAAATCGGTGTGGCGGAGGACAACACTAAACGGGCCTAACCGCTACTCATCTTTTTCAACAGATATCGGGCGACCGACGACCTTGTGAATGAACGGCTCCTTGGCGCGGTTGTAGTCAATGTTGTTAGCGGTGCCCGCGGCCAGAGCAGCGCGCTTGTGGGCTACATACTCCTCGACAAGCGCCGGGTCAGCGCATAGCCGCTCCCGGAAGTCCAACTGCTCCGCGGCTTCTGGAGAGTCGGCGGCAACGACATGCACATGCAGCCGGAAGAGCTCGCCATCGTGCGCCACCGCCCCGAGGCGCAGCGGGCGCTCCTCAGGGAACGGGTTCAAACCGGTCTGGCGCTGGAAGCTCAGCCCGTCGAGAGCGTCCCGCGCGGCGGCGAGGCGCCCCGGAGTATACATAAGCAGCAAGTCCACAACTCCCTTGCCGGCACACCCCGGTATCGCCGTGCTGCCAACGTGCTCCACCCGCGCGTCCGGCATCCGCTCGCGGATCAGGCCGGCCACCCGTTGGGCAACGTCGGGGAAACGCGGGTCCCAGGGGCGGAACACCTCGGAGAAGTTGTCGTATTGCAGATACTCATACAGTTTGATCGCAGCGTCGTCGCTCATTGCTACCACCTCGTCCATAACTCGAATAGCAAATCGCGAAACCGTACCACAGCGTAGAAGGAGATACGGAATGCACGTGCGTTACGATCAGCTCGTTCGCGACCGTATTCCTGAGATCATTCGCCAGGAGGGTCTGCGCTGTGAATCCGAGGAGATGGAGCAGCAGGAGTATCGCGAGCGCCTACGAGAGAAAATCATCGAGGAGGCACTTGAGGTTGCTGCCGCAAGTCCGGACAGCCTGGTGGAAGAGCTCGGTGATCTGTACGAAGCGATCGAATCGCTCATGGTCAGTTACGGCATCGAAGCTGCAACGGTAGCCAATGCCCAGGCACAAAAGCGACGGGAACGCGGCGGTTTCCATGGCCGGGTCAAGCTGCTCTGGGTTGAGCGGGATGAACCGGACGAAAAGAGTGGTGACGGGATCTAACCCGTCACCACTCTCTCGCTATGCTAGCTCAATCGACCGCTACGAACAACCCAGGCTGTTGCCGCAGTTGAGGCACTTGTAGCAGGCACCGTTGCGGATGGTCAGGTGGCCGCAGACGTCGCAGAGCGGGGCGTCGCCCATCATGCCGGAGAGCTGGGCGCTCATGCCGCCGTCGTTCTGCGGGGCCGGCTGCATGCCTTCTGGTTCGGGGGTCAGAGTCTGGGAGACCGGCGCGCCGACCGCCACGACGTCCAGCTCGTGGTGGGATCCGTGGCCGCTGCCGTTTCCGTTGCCATTCCCGTTGCTGTGCTTCCCGTTACCATTGCCGTTCTTGTAATCCACCGCCACACGGTCGACCGGGCTGAGCGAGAGGTTGATCTCGTCGTCCGGCGGGACCTGTACCAGGTCGGTCCGGCCAAGGTATTCCAGCGCCAGCACCCGGAAGACGTAGTCGATGATCGAGGTCGCGATCTTGATGTTCGGGTGTCCCTCAACCATGCCCTGCGGCTCGAAGCGCGTGAAGGTGAAGGTGTCGACAAACTCCTCCAGCGGCACACCGTACTGCAAGCCCTTCGAGATGGAGATCGCGAAGCTGTTCATCAGCGAGCGCATCGTCGCGCCTTCTTTATGAAGGTCGACGAAGATCTCGGCCAGCTGGCCGTCCTCGTACTCACCGGTACGCAGATAGATCTTGTGGCCGGCCACGCGCGCTTCCTGGGTGAATCCTCGTCGCTTGGCGGGCGGCGGGCGGCGCACTGGCACAGGTCCGGCTGTCTGGACTGCCACTGGCGCAGCAACCGTGGTTGCAACTGCCACCGGTTCTGGAGCGACTTCGGCCACCGGCTCCTCGAC
>JACCZH010000207.1 GCA_013696045.1 Chloroflexia bacterium | reverse complement strand
GCGCCGACGATGAAGAGCGCCAGACCGTGGCCGATGGATAGAAACCAGAACGCCCCGGTGCGCACCGCCTCGCGCACAGTGAAATCAATCCGGTCGATTGCCGAGGTGCTGATGATCGACTCACCGCCGGGAGGTGGCCACTCGCCGAGATGTGCCGGCTTCACTCCATCGGGAAGCAGCCCGTAATCTTCCGGCCGGTGGCGCATGAGCTGAACCAGCGGCAGCCCCAGCGTAATGACCGCGACTCCCGAGCCAAAAGCGGTCGCTCGCCACCCGTAGGTGGTCAGCGACCAGGCAACCACCGGCACCAGCAGTCCGCCAACCGCGCCGCCGGTCTGCATGATTCCCAGGGCGGTCCCACGTTTACGCTCAAACCAGTTGATGAGTGTGGTTGTTAATGAGACAAAGCCGGCCATGCTCATGCCGACTGCCATGATGAGAAAGGCGACATAAAACATTGGCAAGGAGTTGATCTGACTGAACAGCATGAAGCCGCCGCCAAGCAGCATGATCCCGATCCGCATGACGAGCCTCGGACCGAACCTGTCGAGCATCCATCCCTGGACAGGTCCGAGCAGGCCGCTTTCAACTTGTTGCAGCGCATAGGCAATGGAGAAGGCGGTCTTACTCCAGCCGAACTGGGCCTGGAGGGTGACGACGTATGCGCCGTAGGCCTGGTTCATCAGGCCCGAGGTGAGAATCTGAATGCCGATGCCGCCGAGGACGATCCACCAGCCGAAAAAGACCTCCCGCGCCCCTCGCCGTGCCCGCCCGGCTGCGCTCACATTTGCTCCCTTACAGCCTTCGACGCCACACCGCGCCTTGCGAGGCACAGTACACCGAATCGATGCGGCCCGCCAGAGGAGCAGATGCTATGCTGTCGCCCTGACTACCATTCAGTTTGCATAGAAGGAAACTCACATGGCCAGGGTCGAAGGAATTTTTGTTACCACCGCCGCAAGCGAGCCGATGACCCAACTCGAAACCGCCAGGGCGATCGCTGGCAAGGGGCTGGACGGGGACAGGTATCTTCTGGAGACCGGCTTCTATTCGGATGGCAACGACGGCCGGCAGCTCACGCTGATCGAGCAGGAGTCGCTTGAGGCCTTGCGGCGGGACCACGGTGTTGCGCTCGCGCCGATCGAATGCCGGCGCAACCTGATGACGAGCGGCGTCCGGCTCAACGATCTGGTCGGGAAACGGTTCCGGGTTGGCGAGGTCGAGTGCGAGGGCATCCGTCTCTGCCCGCCATGCAACCATCTTGAAGAACTGACCCGACCCGGCATGCTCAAGGGCCTTGCCCGCAGCGGTGGTCTACGTGCCCATGTTCTGAACGACGGTCAGATTTCGGTGGGTGACGAGGTGCGGGAGGCGTAATCGTCATGCGACACAACAAGGGCGTCGGATAGTTAATCCAGATCGCTGACGTCCCAGACCCGTACCTTCTTGTCAGCGGCCGCGACGGCGAGCCATCTACCGTCGGACGAGAAGTGGACCGAGTAGACGCCTTTGGCTTCGAGCTTCGCCTCATCGACTAGCTCGCCGGTCTCGACGGAGAAGATGCTGACGTTGTGTTCGGAGGTTACCGCCAGCAGACGCTCGTTCGGATGAATGCTCACCGAGCTCACACCGCTTGTGCCGGCCTTGATGAGGTTTGCCCGCGCCCAGCCGGGAATCGACCAGATGGCGACATTGCCCTCGAAGCCGGCCGACACCATGAATTCGCCGCTCGGCGCCATTGCCAGCGCGCCGACCGCCTGTTCATGGGTCTCTTCGAGAGACGCCAGCCAGCTGCCGGTGGGCATAAGCCAGAGATGGATCTTGGTCCCGACACCCGACGTCGCCACAATCTCGCCGTCTCTCGAAAAAACGACGGCTACAACGTTCTTGGCGTGCTTCATGTGGACGCCGCGCTCCATCTGGTCAGCAACCGACCAGAGCCGGACGGTCGCGTCGTAGGACGCAGACGCAAGAGTCTGGCCGTCAGGCGAGAACGCGAGCGCGGCGACGGTCTTTTTGTGTCCCTTGAGGGTCGCCACGAACTCTCCGGAGGGGTACGACCATAGCTTGACCATGGTATCGGTTGACCCGCTCGCGAGCAGCATGCCATCTGGCGAGAAGGTCATGCTGGCCACACCGTTCTGGTGTCCCTCAAGAGTGTTGATGAGCTCCCAGTTCGCTGTTGACCAGAGTTTGACGACATTGTCCATGCCGGCGGAGAGGAGCGTCTTGCCGTCGGGCGCGAACTTCACTGCGCTGACATGTCCGCTGTGGGCGTCAATTTCTATTGGGGCGTGCAAGATGTTCCTCTCTCAGCTGGCTACAGTTTTCCGGCTACGAAGTTAACCACCAGCTCAGTGAACCGGTCCGACGCTTCCATGTTGACCATGTGCGCCACATCGGTGATGAGCTCCAGCCGGGCGTTGGGGATCTCGGTTGCGAGCTTGCCACAGTATGTCAAAACGTCGGGCTGATCCCCGGTACCTACGATCACTAGCGTGGGCGCTGCGATGTCAGCCAGGCGTGTGGCCGCCGGAGGATCGAGCGTCTCGGGGGCGCCCTCGCTCTCCTCCTCGCGCCGCAGAACATCGATGTTCATCGCTGCTACAAAAGCTCGCACTTCCGGGTCAACGTCTCCGGGCGCACGTGCGGGCCCATCAACCCACATCTGCATCTCGATCTCGTTGACTTCAGACAAGCCCTCGGTTTCGAATGCAGCTTCGGCAGCGGACCAGCCATCACGCAACCCCTGGGAGAAGGGTGGTGGACCGAGAACGGCTGCGAGAACGAGCTTATCCACCATCTCCGGGTAGGTGAGGGCGAAGTCGATAGCAACACTGCCGCCCATCGACAACCCGACAACATGAGCTCGTTCGAGGTTGAGGAATTTCAGCAGCCCTTTCAGATCATCGTGGTGGCTGAATGCTCCGGCCGGCATCGACGAGCGGCCGACGCCGCGAAGATCGTAGCGGATCACCCGGAAATGGTGGGCGATCGCGTCAAACTGCTCATCCCACATGCGACAGTCGGCGATGCCGGCGTGGATAAGGACCAGCAGTTGGCCCTGGCCTGCCGCTTCGTAGGAGATCTCTGCGCCGAGGACCTGAGCACGGCCTGACGATGTGTCTGGTGATCTGCTCATGCGAGTTGCTCCCGGTCATGCTACGACGGCGAATGATAGCAGCACGAAGGCCGGTTTTGGAGCATTTTGTGACCTGCCCCGCTAGCGTGTGATAGGGTCGATAGGTAGACACGATTTGGAAATTCTAAGGAGAAACACATGCAAGTTACAGATAAAGCTCTCGATAAGCTTGAAGAACTGCGCAACACGAGCGATGCCGGGCCCGGCGAAGGTGTCACGTTGGTGGTGACCGAAGATGAGAATCTCGGTTTGGCCCTGATGGCTCCCAACGACGAGGACCAGGTTGTTGAGAAAGACGGCGACCCGGTCGTGATTATTCCCGAGCCGCTGATCGAGACGCTGGACGGCTTCGTTCTGGACTATGTTGAGACTCCCGGCCAGGAAGGGTTCACCCTTGAGCGCCCGAACGAGAACGAAATCGTCGTATAGGCTCTCCTGCCCTTCAGACGTAACACCAACGGCTCCCCCTCTGAGGCGGAGCCGTTTTTCTTGCCCTGCTTCAACTGGACGAATGGGGGATGTGGGTCCTGCCTCACGCCGAAAGGATGATGCCTGTATACAGGTTTGATGGTGTTGCGAAAGTTGGATGACAGTTGCTCACGAGAAGAAAATTGTTACGGTTCATAATGGCGCTCGTGGCGCTGCTCGCGCACGGCTTGATGCCGGGCATTGTCGCTGGACAGGAAAATTCCGCCGGACCCACGGTCGTCGCCGAGGCCAGCTTCGCGGTTGACGACCCACCATCCGCGCCACTTGAGGCGCACCAGCTCGTGCTCGAATTTGCGCCCGGCGCCGTCGCGGCCCTGCATCACCACGGCGGCCCGGGATTCATCACGATGCTGACCGGCGAGCTATCGTTGGTTGCCGATGGTGAGGAACACACGTATCGCGCTGGCGACGATTTCATCGAGGTTCCGGAGAGCCTCTACGAAGGCACGAATCTTACGGACGCGCCTGCGAGCCTGATGGTGACCTACCTCGTGCCTTCCGGCCACCCGGTGACGACATATGCGAATGCCGGATCTACTACCCAGTCCGCCCCGCCCCCTCAGGTTGTTACCCAGGCGGTGTTCGAGATTGCTGAACCTCCGGTTGAATACGAGGTCGTCCATCAGCTGCTCGACTATGCCCCCGGCAGCTGGGCACTAGCGCCAGAAAATGAAGGTGACACTTTTATCACCGTTGTCCAGGGCGAACTGGTTGCTCGTGACGAAGCTGGCGCCGAAACCGTATATGCGCCTGGCGCCACGCGTACCGAAGAACAGGGTGTGGCGGTTGAGCGCGGGAGCACTGGCGGTGAGGTTGTACGGATCGTCACGACGACGCTTGTGCCTGCTGTAGATGAGACACTGTGGAGCCGCTTCGGCCAGATCGGCACGATCACCATGGTCGCCTGCGTTGGTCTCGTAGCTGGCGGATTTATGCTGCGTAGGAGACGTGTGACGTAGAGCAAACGCCAGAACCACGAGCTATGGGTGAGATATACCATTGTCGCACGGGCGTAATAAGGGTTTTACCGTGTTGATCCGGTAACGAACAGCATCGACCTGCGTGCGGGAGACCAAACCGGTCGCCCGCACGAAATGAGTCACACATCTGATGTGATCCCCTGTCGCAGCTCTACTCGTAGGCCGGGCGTGGGTCATCGTGGATTGGGAAGCCGGGGCTGGTGCTACCCAGTGCGACCTCGATCACGATGTTGTTGGGGTCGGCAAAGAAGAATGAAGGCCGGTCGCCGGCTGGCATGATCTCAACCCCGGCCTCAGAGAGTTTCTGCTGCCAGGCTTGCCAGTCTTCCATAGTCTCAACATGGAAGCAGATGTGGTCCAGCGAGCGGCCGCTCTTTGGCATCGTGGCCGGCTCAAGCCTGGGCATCTCGGCGTCGGGAAACTCAAAGAAGGCAAAGACGGTATTTGGGGCGACGGTGATGAAGTAGTGACGCTCTTCACCCTCGCGGTCCAGCCGGTGGGCCATGGCGATTTCGCTGCCCAGCACGTCGCGATAGAAGGCCACCGTCTTTTCCATGTCGTTCGTCACCAGTGCTACGTGGTGCAGCGCAGCAAACGGGGCCTTGAGGCCACTATGGTCAGGTAAAGAAAACGCTTTTGTTGCGGTCATGGCAGCGCCCTTTCATAATATGTCGCTATCCGTTTGCGGTTGTTTCGATGCGCTCAGTATAGCGCGTTGGCAACCGAACCCAGGAAGATTAGGGTTGAGAGGGGCGATGTCAAACGCTGGTTCCATCCCCCGCATACAGGTTTCATCGGCGATACTGTGCGCACCTGAAACGTGCGTGAAACAGGAAGGAGGGTGGACGTGTTCGATTTTCAGAATGATGTGGTGTCGATTACCGGCGCTGGTGCGGGAATCGGGTTCGGGATAGCTGAGGCGTTCCACAATGCCGGCGCGAAGGTGGCTCTGGGTGACGTTCGAGAGGACGCGCTGGGGCGGTCGGTCTCGCGATTGGGAGTGTCCGAGCGGGTATTTTCAAAGACGGTGGACGTTCGTGACGGTGACTCGGTGCGTGAGTTCGTCGAGGCTTCCGAAGCTCGGCTCGGGCCGGTGACGGTGATGGTCGCCAATGCCGGGGTGTACCCCAGCTCGCTGGTACTCAATATGGATGTTGACGAGTGGGACCGGGTGATGGAGACCAACGTGCGCGGCGTCTTTCTGGCCTGCCAGGCGGCAGCAAGAAGCATGGTTTCCAACGGGAAAATGGGCAAGATCATTACCCTCTCCTCCGGTTCATATTTGAGTGGCCGGCTGGGCGCGTCGCATTATTGTGCTTCCAAGGCCGGTGTCGTGATGTTCACCAAGGTGCTGGCCCTGGAGCTGGCGCAACACAAAATCAACGTCAACTGCATTGCGCCCGGATTGATCGATGTCGAGGGTGAGGTTTCGCCAATCTCGGACGAGTACAAATCAACTCTGACAAAGGCGATTCCCTGGGGCAGGATTGGTGAGCCGAAGGATATCGCCAATGCCGCCCTGTTCCTGGCGTCACCGTATGCGGATTTCATTACCGGCGAGGTCCTGGCCGTTAACGGCGGTAGCGCGGCCGGACGTGCGTTTTTGCCGATTAGCACACCATCTTAAAGATGTTGCCCTACACTGTCGCAGAGGAGACCGAATCGACCCGGTCGCCTGACGTCTGAAGGGAGACAATCTTGAGCGCGCAATCGAGTATCTTTTACAACTCAGCAGCCTCGGAATCCAGTATCGGCAATCCGCCGGGACGAGACCCGCTGGATTTTCACCGGCGGTTGTCCGGCTACGAGCCGACGGCGCTGATCGACGCGCCGGCTTTGGCCGAGAACCTGGGTATTGGCCGGGTGTGGGTCAAGGATGAATCCAGCCGGTTGGGACTGCCAGCCTTCAAGATCCTTGGCGCATCCTGGGCGATTTACAGTGAGCTCCAGAAGCGCGCTGATCTCGACCGCTGGAACACGATTGACGAGTTGGCGGCGTTGCTCGAAGGTCTCCAGCCAATGACCCTCTCAGCCGCGACCGATGGCAACCACGGCCGAGCTGTGGCACGCATGGCGGCATTGCTCGGGTTCGACGCGACGATCTACGTCCCGGCGGGAACATCCCAGGCGCGGATCGACGCTATTACCAGCGAAGACGCGTCGGTCACGGTGGTTGACGGCACCTACGATGAGGCGGTCGCCCGCTCCGCCGAGGACGCTGGTGAGCGCTGCCTGGTCATCTCTGACACTTCCTGGACCGGGTATGAGGACGTCCCGCGCCGTGTTATCGACGGCTACTCAACCATCCTCTGGGAGGTCGACGACCAGCTCGCGAAGCAAAGCGAGGCGGGACCGGATATCGTTGTGGTTCAGATCGGCGTCGGCGCACTCGCCTCAGCCGTTGTCTCGCACTACCGCCAGTCCGGACGCGGTCACTATCCGAGGATCGTTGGCGTCGAGCCAACGGTGGCCAACTGTATGCTGGCCTCGATGAGGGCCGGTGAGATCGTTACCATCCCCGGCCCGCAAGATTCAATTATGGCTGGCCTCAACTGCGGCACGCCCTCGATGCTTGCCTGGCCGGTCGTCTCCGCCGGCGTTGATGTCTTTGTCGAGATCGACGACGATCGCGCCCGCGAGGCCATGCGCTCGCTGGCTGGAGTGGGAGTCGTGGCAGGCGAGACGGGAGCCGCGGGGTTAGGTGGACTTATCGAGCTGCTGGTGGGCCCTGAGGCCGAGCAGGGCCGTGAGTTCCTGGGAGTGAATGCGGAGACGCGGGTGCTGCTGTTCGTCACCGAAGGGGCGACCGATCCGGAGTCGTATGCGGAGATTGTCGGACGGCAGGATGAACCGCTGCAATGAGCGGGCCTCAGTTGCCATCTGGATATGTCACGCGGTCGCCTGTCCTGGAGGATGCCCAGGCGGTGGCTGAAGTCGTCGCCGCAACCGAGATAGCCGATACGGGAAGCACCAACGCCACGGCAGAGGAAGTGCTTAGTTATTGGCAATCCATGAACTGCGCCGAAGAATCGATCGTTGTGACGACCGCGAACGGCAGTATCGTCGCCGCGGCCGATATTCTCAACCGTTCGTATGTGGCGGTCTGGGTGTATGGCTTCGTCCATCCGGAGCACCAGGGACGCGGCGTCGGGAGTGCGCTTGTCCATTGGGGCGAAGCGTGGGCTCGTAACCACATACACTGCGCGCAATCAGACGCCAGGGTGATCGTCCAGCATGACCGGCACGTATCGAACGAGGCTGCCCGCCGCTTGTTCGAAGACGCCGGGTACACCGCCGTGCGTGGCACGTACACGATGGAGATTGAGCTTGCGGAACCACCGCCAGAACCCGAGTGGCCGCACGGGATCAGCGTGCGCTCGTTCGTGCCTGGCAACGATGAACTTGCGGCCCACAACGCGCATGAGGATGCGTTTCGCGATGTCTGGGGCCGCCCGAGGAACACCCTTGAAGATCTGATCTCGCGCACGCGTGCGGACGCATTCGACCCGGATCTGTGGTTCCTGGCCGAGGAAGGTGTCGAGATCGTCGGTGTGTCTTTCAGCAGGGCATTCGGTAGCCAGGGCATTATTGACACAGTCGGCGTGCGCCGTGGCTGGCGCAAACGTGGCCTTGGACTCGCCATGTTGCGGCATGCCTTCGTCGGCTTCTACCAACGCGACATCCACCGTGCCTGGCTCAGCGTCGACGCCGAGAGCATCACCGACGCCCCACGACTCTACCAGCGTGCGGGGATGCACGTAACCGGCACCTACATCATCCACCAGAAGGAGCTCCGCGCCGGGGTTGATCTGAGCCAGCATCTCCTGGAGTAGACGGGTCTCGGCGCTATTTGGCTTCACACGCGATCGTATTCGTTGACGAGGAATGAGATGTATCAGTCACATACTGTCACGCTTGACCTGAGCAATCGTGTCGCAATTGTGACTGGCGCGAGCCGGCGGCAGGGGATCGGAGCCGCAATCTGCCGGGCGCTGGCCAGTCACGGCGCCGATGTTCTGTTCACCCACTGGCAACATTATGATGGTGTCCACGGTAGCGGCATCGATACAGAGGGACCGGCGGATCTGGAGCGCGAGATGCATGCAATGGGCGTGCGCGCGAGCGCGCTGGAGATTGATCTCGCCCTCCCGGATGCCCACCTGCGCGTTTTGGACACCGCCTCCGAACGTCTTGGGTCACCCACGATCCTCGTGAATAACGCCGCTCACTCGACAAGCGACGGCTACGAACTATTGGATGCCGCGATGCTTGATGCCCACTACGCGGTTAATGTCCGGTCTATGGCGCTCCTCTCCGCCGAGTTTGCGCGCCGCTATCCGGGAGGACCGGGCGGACGCATCATCAATCTATCGTCAGGGCAAGGAGTAAGCGCAATGCCGGAAGAGCTGGCATATGCCGCCACGAAAGGGGCGGTTGAAGCGTTCACACATTCGCTTGCGTCCGGGGTAGCCGCCAGGGGAATCACTGTCAACGCGGTTGACCCCGGCGGGACCGACACTGGCTGGATGACTGACGAGTTCCAGCAGGTTGCACGGTTGAGGATGGCCTTCGGGCGAATCGGCCAGCCAGCCGACGCGGCACGGCTGATTGTCTTCCTCGCCAGCGACGCCGGCCAGTGGATCACCGGTCAGACAATTCACTCGCGGGGCGCATAGCGATAACGCTTCCCTGGCAGAGTGCTTCTTTTCGTAGCGGCGCAATTCATTGCGCCGCTATGGTCTATGAAAGATGCTGTCGTCGGAACGGGTGAGATCAATGGTGGCTGTGCTCGTCATCCTCATCCACCGTCGGCTCCGGGACACGCTCAAACCCCTTACGCTCCAGAAGATCGTTCATCACGTCGATCTCCTTTTGCTGAGACTCGACCATTCTCCCAGCCAGGAAGCCGACGGTCGAGTTGTCAGAACGGTCGAGGACGGCCTGGGCCATGTCCACACCGGACTGGTGATGGACGATCATCAGCTGCAGGAACAGCGCGTCCATCCCGGGTTCCGGTAGCTCGCGGAGCCGGGCGACCTCATCCGGGCTAGCCATGCCGGGCATGCGGCCCTCCACGGGGTGCTCCATCCAGGTCATCGGAAGGTCAGCGCTGTTTGGGGGCAGGTGCCAGATGTCCAGCCAGCCGCGCATCTGGCCGATCTGTCCTGTCTGGGTGATGATGATGTCGGTTGCCAGGACGCGGATCTCTGGATCCTCGGTGCGCTCCTGGGCGATGAGAGCCATCTCAACTGCCTGGATATGGTGCATGGACATGTCGCGCGCAAAGCCGGCTTCAGCTGAATTGTCTACGGGCGTATCCGAGCGCAGCAGTAGCCATAGCGCGAAACCAGCCATGAGGATGACGGCAGCGATGGTGACGATCGAAAGCGCCGTCAACCATTGCGGGCGGGGCTGCGTCGATCCGGTTTTTTGTTGGGCCAGCTCCTGGCCAAAGGTTGTATCCATAACTCGCTTACATTACCTGGGCTTACTGCGTTGCCGAGGTGCCGCCGGTGCAGAGCGCGCCTGGCTCAAGCGTCTGTGAACCCTGGCGATAGGTGCGCAGGAAGGCATCCAGAGCCGGGTCGTCGGCTGATTCGAGCTGAAGCTGCAGGCCCCAGGCAGAGGCAACAACCGGCGCGGTCAGATCCGGATACGGGCTGGCCAGCACATAGGTCTGGTTCTCGGCCCGGTCACGGATAATGTTGACCTGCTCGGTGGGCAGATCCTGCTGGTAGGTGATCCAGACCGCGCCGTGCTCCAGCGAATGGACGGCGTGCTCGTCGATGAGCGGCACGGGGTAATAGCCACAATTCTGCCAGGCGTTGAAGTGCGGTCCTCCCACCGGCGGCGTTTGCTCGTAGGTAACAGGTTCCTGGACATGCGTTGCCGCAAGACCATCGAACGATTGAACGTCGCCAAGCAGTTGCTGGTCTTGTTGATTCTGGTAGATGGCGTAGCCAATCCAGCCGATAATCGCCGCCACGGCCAGACCGCCCAACGCGATAAACAGCCGCTTCTGCATCTTTTGTCGCTTATAGCGCTCCTGGATGTGCCGTTGCTCGTATTTGCGCTTTTTGATGGCTTCCGCTCGCCGCTCTTGCCTGGTTGACATTCTGCTCCCTCATGTCGTGCGAATTGAATGGGTTGATGCCATTGAGGCTGACGTTTGCCCGCGCTCATCATCCTATCCTTCTGGCGATTAGGATATCGCAAAGGCAGGACGGCATCTATAGTGAAGAATATGTTTAGCGGTGACTCGTCACGCCAACTTGCTGGCACATGTCAAGGACCGGGCAGGTTGAGCAGTGCGGACGCTGACCGGTGCAGATCTGTTTGCCGAACGGCATCAGTAAACGGTTGATGTTGATCCAGTGTTGCTCAGGGACCTTCTCGTGCAGAGCGACGGTGGTTTGCTCGGGTGAGCTGGTCTGGACGTACCCCCAGCGGTTTGTCACGCGATGGACGTGGATATCGACACTGATTGACGGATAGTTGCAGGCGATGCCGAGAGCGAGGTTGGCGCATTTGGGACCCACCCCGGAGAAGGCCAGCAACACCTCGGGGTCGCAGGGTAGCTCGCCATTGTGGTTGTCCACGGCTGATCGGGCGATGGCGAGGACCTGTCTGGATTTCGGCGTGGCGAACGAGCTCTGGTTGATGAGCATTTCGATCCCGTCCGGCTCGAGCTGGAGTATCTCTGCCGGCGTGCGCGCCCGCTCGAACAGGCGGCGGCTTACCGGCAGCGTCGTCTCGTCACGGGTGCGGATCGAGATCATGCAGGCCACAAGCTGCTCGAAGACTGTCGTATAACCCTCCTCAAACAGCTCGAAGAGGGCAGCCTTCGGGTAGCCTTTGATGGCCTCCTCAACGCGCTCCAGCGCCAGATCCAGATCCAGCGGCCGTTTCTCCTGCTGTTCCACTTGGCCCTCCCCTGGTCTTGATTGTCCCATAGCGGCCGGTAGAGCGTGTGAGGGGTCTAGTGACAAGTCCGAAATCGGTACGCTTTTGACCACAGAGGTAGCGGTATTGGCGTATGTTATCGATCACGAATCCGTGATACGTTCCTCCGATCCGCAGAACTGGATCGCTCTCTCTTTCACAGACGCTATCGCCCCCAGGATTCCTTGCCGATCCTGAATAAACTCGAGAATAGCCTCGTAGTTCGTGATCGCAGACAGGTAACTTCTCCAAGCTGCTCGGCGATTTCCCAGCA